>NZ_JASLCN010000101.1 GCF_030151805.1 Fluviicola sp. | reverse complement strand
TAATTACGAATTACGAATTACGAATTACGAATTACGAATTACGAATTACGAATTACGAATTACGAATTATTAGACTTTTAAACTCTTGAACATTTTTTTATTAGGAATTAGGAATTAGGAATTAGGAATTAGGAATTAGGAATTAGGAATTAGATGATACTCCCGGCAGAAGAACTAATCCAATTGATACTTTTCGATTTTACTGTACAAGGTTTTCCTGTCGATATTCAGCAATTTCGCAGCTTTGGATTTGTTGTACCGGGTTTGAACCAGGGCGTTCAGGATGGTCTCGCGTTCATTGGTTTCCTGGATCAGTTTCAGATCATTCGGATTGGCAGTTTCAGCGCGCGCAATCAGTTCTTCCGGCAAAGAATCCATACTGATTTCAGTTCCTTTACTCAGTAAAACCAATCGCTTGATCACATTTCCCAATTCTCTTAAATTTCCGGGCCAATCGTATTGCTGAAATACCCGGATCACGTCTGCAGGAACTTGTTTGACACTCCGGTCCAGTTCTTCGTTAGACCGTTCGATGAAATACCGGATGAATAATTCCAGATCCGCCCCGCGATCTCTCAACGCCGGCATCTGAATTTTGAATTCATTGATCCGGTGGTAAATATCTTCTCTGAAATTTCCCGATCCGATTTCCTGAAGCAGGTTTTCGTTGGTTGCCGTGATCAAACGAATGTCGATCGGAATACTTTTTCCGCTTCCAACCGGTTCGATGGTTCTTTCCTGCAAAGTACGCAGCAATTTGATCTGAACATCGTAACTCAGGTTTCCGATTTCGTCCAGGAACAAGGTTCCGCCGTTTGCCTTTTCCAGCACACCGACTTTGTCCTGCAACGCTCCGGTAAAAGAACCTTTGGCGTGACCAAACAATTCGCTTGCTGCCAGTTCTTTGGATAACACCCCGCAGTCAATTGCCACAAACGGACCTTGGGAACGCTTGCTTTGGTTGTGGATTGATCTGGCAACGTGTTCTTTTCCCGTTCCGCTTTCCCCGATGATCATAACGGATAAATCGGTTGGGGCAACCAGGTCAATGTATTCGTACAATTTTTGTGAAATGGCACTTTCGCCTTTGATGAAAGCCTTGTTTTTGGTTTCACCCTTTTTTTCGGAAGAAGTTGATTTCTGAGTGCTGTTTTCCGGAGTTTCCGTTTTCTTCTGAAGTGCGGCCTGGATCACAAGCAGTAATTCATCCGGATTGATCGGTTTGATGATGTATTCAAACGCACCGGATTGAATGGATTTCACGGCTGTCCGCACATCGTCGAAACTGGTGATGATTACTGTCGGAAGAGCAGGAAAGCTGGTTCCCATTTTAGCAATCAGTTCCAACCCGATTCCATCCGGAAGGCGGTAGTCCAAAAGCAGCAGATCGAACTTTTCTGCCTGCAACAATTTCTCGCCTGCCTGTAAGCTGGATGCCGTACTTATTTCATATCCCTTTTTGGTTAGAAAAGTGGTGACAATTTTTGAAAAAGTGGGATCGTCTTCAATTAGCAAGATCTTATTCAATGGACATATTTTGAGATTCCTAATAAAAATAAGAAAGGTCTGCCAGAAGCAAGACCTTTCTTAAGATAAATTAAGGAATTTCGGATTATTTAATCACTGTTCCGTCCTCGTTAAATTTCACTGCGTTTACTTCCGCTTTGTCGTTTACCAACTCCACTTCGTAATAAGGCTTTTCAGCTTTAACGATGTATGCTGTTTTAGCTGTCCATCCCTGGAAAGCTTCTGTTGTCAATGCTTTTTGAACAGGAGCAGGAAGCTCTTCCAATTTGATTTGTACTTTCTCCGGGTTGTTAACTGCAGCCACTTCAATTTTTGTTTCCTGTGCTGTTGTATCTGCCTGTGCGTTTGCGAATAGGGTTGTTGTAACTGCTACTGCTGCGATCATAAACTTTTTCATATCAACTTGTTTTTAAAAGATTTCTGCAAAGTCTATTAGAAATATGATGCCACAAGAAGAATTGAAAATGAAAAATGGAGAATTGAAAAGATTAATCTATTGCAAAACAGTTATTTATCTTTGGATTATTGTTTTTGTGCCAAAGAATCACCATTTTCTGAAAAACAGAAAAAGTGGGGAGAAAGTCTACAAATTGGGGAATTGCCCTACAAGTTTACGAGCACATTTGAAACCTATTTCTGATCCGGTTTTCCCGGAATACGTTTATAGTCTCCTGCCAGTGTTGCTCCACCGGAACAGAAGTAGTTCAATTCTTTGTTGGAAGGAGAGTAGATACTGAGAAGGTCTCCGGAAACCCGAAATCCCACATCGAGACCAGCCTGGGAAGCAACTAATTCCCCTTTTTTGGTGAGATGCGCATCAACTGTGAGTGTACAGGTTGGTTTCTTGATATCAGACCGGGAACGTACTTCCACATGAAATACATTTTCCCTGATGGATGTAATTGTTACGGATACCCAATCGGAACCCTTGTCTTTTTCCTGATATCCTTCAGAAACAAAAGTTCCCGTGAAGACGTTTTCAGAAAATCGGATCGTTTCCGGTTTTTCGATTTTCTTTTCTGCTGTGGAAGTACAGGCAGCAAGCATTGCAGTAAGCAAAGCAATGATTGAAAGTGAATAGCTGATTTTTTTCATTTGTGTTCAATTAGTTAAAATTTCTGGCTTTTTACAGGCTCAATTGCTGACTGATTCGCTTCTTTAATGGAAAGAGCGAGAGGTAATAAAGTAGCGCGATCAAAGCAATGTAAATGAAATAAGTATTGCTTGTGATGAGGTAAACGACATTGGAGAAAAGAATCGCGCCATCGATCAATCCCAATTGAAGGATTTTACTGCTTTGGTAATTTCTCAGTTTTGGCCGGTAATTCGTTTCATTCAAAGTTTGAGCAACGGATTTTTTCATGATGAATATTCCGGCAGAAACAGCACTTACGATCACAATGGGAACGATGATCTGAAAGAGTTCATTGGTATCATCGTTTTTCAGGGAATTCGGATCCACTAAAAGCAGGATCAGAACAGCTGAAAAACTTAAAAGACCGATCAGGAGTCCCAGGTAGATAGCCAGGATTTTGTTATAACTGGCTTGAAAGTAAGTGTCGAATGAATCGTTCATATCGTGAGGTATTCAAAAAAAATCCCCTGATAGTTATCGTCAGGGGATTTTGAAAGATTAAAACGGTAAATCATCATCATCACTCGGAGCCGTAGAAGCGCTTGGTGTAGCGATCGGATCCAGGTTCATTGCGCTTGGTCCTCCGGCCGGAATTCCTCCACCCATAGACGGTGCGGCACCAACTCGTTCGATTCTCCATGCTTCAAGTGTGTTGAAGTATCTTACTTCTCCTTGCGGACTAGTCCATTCACGACCTCTTAAGTTAAATGAAACTTCAATCTGATCCTGAAGGTTAAATCCATCAACCAAACTACACTTGTCTTGCGTTAATTGAAACAAGATATCCTGAGGATACATACTTGCATTATCAGTTAAAACAAATTCTCTTTTCGAAAACTTCTCTGATACCTGAACTGTATCATTTTTCACCTTTAAGATTCCGGATATTTTAAACATATTTCTACGGGTTATTTACACTATTTAGTCATTAAAAGAAAGCAGGGTCATCCATGCACCTTCAATATCATTTTGATTAATTAATTCTTTTGCGCGCTGATGCAGAGCCAATTCAAGCTTTGCAGGCTCGTCTTCTAAAGTTAAGAATAAATCGCTTAATTCCAAGAGCTTATATTCGTTTACATCGGTTTCATTCGGCAATTCCGTAATACCGGCCAATTGCGCCAGATCATTTCCTGTGAGAACCGAACTCAGGCGGACATCTTCCGGAAGCTGATCAAAACCGATCCCGATTGTGGTGATAGGTTTCGTAATTTCAAACATGGAAGCTTTGTTGGCGTGACAGTACCAGTTTCCGCCCATTCGCGCCACCAGGTTGATTTTCTTTTGGTCGATCGTTCCGTCTTCCGCCAAAATTTCTTCGTGAATGTGAATCTTGGTTACTTCACAGATTACCAGGTTTCCTGCACCTCCCTGATCGCCCAGTTCTCTTACTTCCAAAACTTTGCATTCGAACTGAACAGGAGCTTCCAGAACCCGCATCGGTTTGATCGTATCGGAAGGAACAGGAGTCAATCCTGCTTTCACAAATTCATCCACATCTGAAGCGAACGGAGAACTGCTCAAACTCATTTGATGCAGGATGTCATAATTCACGATGTTGATAACTACCTCCGGAACTTTCTTCACATTGTTGTAAGTATCCTTGGTAGTATTTGTCCGTCCGTTTCGCGCCGGAGAAAAAATCAACACAGGAGGAGCTGCCGAAAAAACATTGAAAAAACTAAACGGAGATAAGTTGTTTACACCGTTTTCATCAACGGTTGAAGCAAATGCGATCGGTCTCGGACCAATTGCACCCAGCAAATATCCATGTAATTTTGGAATCGGAAGTTCCTTCGGATCGAGCGTTAACATCTGTTGAATTTTTTACAAAAGTACCAAAATCGCAAAGGCATTTTCAAGCAGTCGCGAGAATTAATTAACAAAATTTGAACCCCGGAATGGAATCAGCGAATCACTTTTTTGGTAAGCTGCCCGTTCGTTCCTTCAACCCGGATGAAGTACATCCCTGGTGGATATTCACTTAAATCAAGTGATAACGTTTCAGTGATTTGTGATTGAACCATCGTTTTTCCGGATAGGTCAACGATTGAATAGGTCAGATGATCCTGGTATTCCAGGACTTTGATTGTCGCCAATTGGTTGGATGGGTTGTAAAACACATTCACAAAGTTGTCCAGGCTGTTTTCATCCATACTTGCTGTAATTCCACCTTCTTCAATAAAAACGCCGGAATCGAGAAGAGC
>NZ_JASLCN010000091.1 GCF_030151805.1 Fluviicola sp. | reverse complement strand
ACCAATGACCTGGACATTTTTGTAATGAGTGTTCTGGAGGATTACCTGAGAACTTTTGAAGGATGTTTGATTGTTGTTTCGCATGACCGTTATTTCATGGATAAAATGGTGGATCACTTGTTCGTTTTTGAAGGACAGGGAGCGATTAAGGACATCATCGGAAATTACACCGAATACAGAAAGCAAACCGCCGCAGATTACAAGAAAGATAAATCGGACGACAAGCCGGTTGAAGTGGTAAAGGTGAAGCAAATCTCCGAGGAGGCACCGAAAGAAAAACGGAAGTTGTCTTTCAAAGAGAAAAGTGAGTTCGATCAGATCGAAAAGGATTTGGAGCGTTTGGAAGAAGAAAAAATGAAGTGGACCAACGTTTTATCCGATTCAAACTCAACGAATGAACAGCTGATGGATGCAGGTGCAAAATTGGCTGCGATTGTGACTGAGATTGACGAAAGAACCGAACGTTGGATTGAACTTTCTGAGTTTGCTTAAGAGAGGCTCAAACTGAGCGTATTTTTCGGAGTTGTTTTTTCGAATTTCCCTTGCTGTTACCGGGCTAATAGATGCATGTCTATTTGTAAAATTACCTGAATTCATTTCCCGGAAATTGTATTCCGTCACACCTGTTTTAGCCTGTCAATGAATCTATTCCGGATAAGGATCACCAAATCTTCTTTTTAGCTTAGGTTTTGTACGAGAATTCTGGTGATTTTTTTCCGCAAATCCCGAAACAAATCAGGACAGGCTGAACCCGCTCTATGGGTTGTGGAGACAGATAAGCGCCACCAACATCTGCGAATCTATCGGGCTTTGCAAACTACTTTCACGCCGTTCCAGGTTTTATGGAAAAGATTCGTTTCTAAATAGAATTCATCTAAGAAATCACCACTTAAACTCTCGGACAAGTCCTTGTTTTACTAAAACTCACATTAATTTTAATGCTGTTTTTCAGTCTGTTACTGATTGTTTATGCATATCCGTTAAAAATATTTAGTTTTATTTATTTAATATTTTAGTCTTGTCTAAAAATAGTTTTACATTTGTGAAAAATACTTCACCGTGCGTTACTTTACTTTTTTCATTACTTGTTGGATCTCATTCATTTCCATTTCTCAAAATCAAACGATTGATACGTTAAAAACGGAGGCTGATACACTGAAAGAAATTGAGGAAGTAACCATTACAGGAAGCCGGATTGCGGAATCGAAAAAAAACAGTGTGATTTCTGTTTCTACTTTGGACCAGAAATTGTTTCGCGCCATTTCAGCAACTTCCATTTCAGATGCATTGAAATTCTCACCCGGAATCCGGATGGAAACCAATTGTCAGACATGCAACTACACACAGGTTCGAATGAACGGTTTGGGTGGTTCCTATTCCCAGATTCTGATTAACGGAAGACCGTTGTTTTCATCTTTGATGGGTTTGTATGGTTTGGAGCAAATCCCGACGAATATGGTTGACCGGATTGAGATTGTAAACGGTGGAGGTTCTGTGCTTTACGGTTCGAATGCGATTGCAGGAACAATTAATATCATTACGAAGCACCCGACGGCTAATTTTTTCGAGGTTTCGGATAAACTATCCGTGATTCAGAACGGCCCGGTTGAACAAGTGATTCAGTTGAACGGTGCTTTTGTCTCCAAATCAAAGAAAAGCGGGGTTCTTTTCTCCGGGATGAATAAGATCCGGGATGGTTACGACAGAAACGGAGACGGATTCACTGAAATTCCACGGGTAAATAATTCATTACTCGGATTGAATGCCTTTCAGGCACTTGGAAAATCAATCGAATTGCGGGCTGATTTTTGGGTTTTGCATGAACAGCGACAAGGCGGACAATTCTGGAAAGGAGATCCGCAGCAAGCGGAGCAAAGCGAATTCCGGAATCAATTATCGAGCATCGGTCAGTTTTCCGGAACCTGGAAATCGCGCAACAAAAAATGGAGTATTCAGGCGTATACGGGGTATCAGAAAACGAACAGACATCATTACACGGGAATTGATCACGTGGACGCCTGGGGAAAAACCAACAATCTTACCTGGCAATCGGGAATTCAAACCGGGTATATTCAAAAATTCGGTGAAAGGACCAAAATGACTTTGGTGGGAGGTTTGGAACATTACTACGATGCGATTCAGGACACCATTCGCGGATACGATTATTTCATCAACCAGGAGATCAATCAGTTTGCAGCATTTTTGCAGGATCAGATGGATTTCGGAGACAAATGGTCGGTGGTTCTTGGTTTGAGAGCAACGAAACATTCGATGTTGAGGAATCCGATTCTGACACCGCGTCTTGCGCTGCTGTTCAAGGCTAATGGGCAGTGGCAGTTCCGTCTGTCATACGGAAACGGATTCAAAGCACCGCAGGTATTCGAAACGGATATGCACATGGCTTTTGCAAACGGCGGAATTTCCCAGATCCGCGTGGATTCAAACCTGAAGAGCGAAATTTCACATGCTTATTCTGCCCAGGTAAACTGGAGCAGGAGAAGAAAGAAAATGCTGTATTCTTCCGAATCAACGTTATTTCATACGCAATTGCTTCATTCTTTTGTGTTGAACGAAATTCCGAGTGATGATCCGTCCAAAACGCTTCTTTTGCGCACCAATGGTTCGAACGCGTCAGTTAGCGGGTTCAGTGAATCGATTCGCGTTCGCTGGCATAAATTCATCCAGGTCGATGTGAATGTAACGATCCAGGAATCCCGGTATGCGGAAGCGCAGCAGTGGTCTTTGGAATTGGAACCGGTGAAACGCTTCCTGAGAACACCGAATACCTATGGTTCATCCACGATTTCCATTTTCCCGGAAGGTTCCTGGTCGGGATCGGTGAGTTGTGTGTATACAGGAAGTATGCTCGTGCCGCATTTTGCCGGGGCTCCAGAAATTACACAGGATGAGTTATTAAAGACAAAATCATTTTGGGATTTGGGACTCAGAGCCGAAAAAAGCATTCATTTTCACCGTTCGGAGCAAACAATCCGGATCGGGGCGGGAATTCAGAATTTGCTGGACAGTTACCAATCTGATTTTGATACCACGAAATTCCGGGATAGCAATTTCATTTACGGTCCGCCGAGACCAAGAACTTTTTTCGTAGACCTGAAATGGGTGTTGGGGAATAAGCATGAATGAATAATTACGAATTACGAATTACGAAT
>NZ_JASLCN010000090.1 GCF_030151805.1 Fluviicola sp. | reverse complement strand
CAAAAGGAGGAAAGGTTCAAAACTGGCCTTTGGGACGAATTTTGATGTCTTATTTCGCTTCGGTTTATGTGCGAATGATTCTTTTTATCGGAATTTCCGACACAACAGCCGGATTTATGTGTTACTCCAACAAGGTTTTAAAAGCAATCGATCTGGACAATATTCATTTCAAGGGATATGCGTTTCAAATCGAAATGAAATATGCGGCAAAACGCAAAGGATTTAAAATCATCGAAGTTCCGATTACATTCATTGACAGACAATTCGGAGAGTCCAAAATGTCGTCAAGTATTTTCAAAGAAGCCTTCTTTGGAGTTTGGAAAATGAGAAATTTGAAGGTGTAATGACAACGATTTTATTAAGAGGTGCAACACTTGTAAACGAAGGAAAAGAGTTTGTAGCCGATGTGTTGATTGAAGGGAAACGCATTTCGAAAATTGCCCCTTCTATTTCCGTTGAAGGTTTGGTAGAAGAAATCAATTGTGAAGGATTGCATTTACTTCCCGGATGTATCGACGATCAGGTACATTTCAGAGAACCCGGATTAACGCATAAAGCAAACATTCAATCGGAATCCAGAGCAGCGGTTGCAGGAGGAATTACTTCTTTCATGGAAATGCCGAATACCGTTCCGAATACATTGACACAAGAGCTTTTGGAAGCGAAATACCAACGTGCATCAGAAGTTTCTCCTGCGAATTACTCTTTTTTCATGGGAGCTTCGAACGACAACTACGACGAAGTTATGCGTACCGATATCCGAAACGTGTGCGGAGTGAAGATTTTTATGGGATCTTCTACCGGAAACATGCTGGTGGATAATACCAATACCCTGGAACATTTGTTTGCCAATGTTCCGATGCTGATTGCAACACATTGTGAAGACGAGGCTACGATCCGTCAGAACCTGGAGTTGTATAAAGAAAAATACGGAGAAGATATTCCGATGTCGGCCCATCCGCTGATCAGAAATGCAGAAGCATGTTATTTGTCTTCGTCCAAAGCGGTTGAATTAGCTAAAAAGAACAATACGCGTTTGCATATTCTGCACATTTCAACAGGAATCGAAACGGAACTTTTCCGCAACGACATTCCGTTGGAACAAAAACGCATTACGGCAGAAGCTTGTGTGCATCACTTGTGGTTCTCGGATGCAGATTATGACAACAAAGGTGCGTGGATCAAATGGAATCCGGCGGTGAAAACAGCTGTAGACAGAGAGCAAATCTGGCAAGCACTTTTAGACAACCGGATTGATGTGATCGCAACGGATCACGCTCCGCATACAATTGAAGAAAAACAACAAAAATACTTACAGGCTCCGTCTGGCGGACCGTTGGTTCAGCACGCCTTATTAGCCATGCTGGATGCGTCTGCAAACGGTAAGATTCCGTTGGTGCGTGTGGCTGAAAAAATGGCGCATGCGGTAGCAATTTGTTTCCAGATCAAAGACCGTGGATTTATCCGTGAAGGTTACTTTGCAGATTTGGTATTGGTTGATCTGAACAAGAAAACAACTGTTACGAAAGATTCTCTGTTCTACCAATGCGGATGGTCGCCGTTCGAAGGAACGACTTTTTCATCTTCCGTGGAAAAGACTTTTGTAAACGGCGAAATCGTTTACGAAAACGGACAATTGACAGGAGTTCAAAGCGGAGAACGTTTAGCATTCAACCGATGAGAATTGCGGCCTTCATATTGCTTTTGTTTGCATTTCAATCGTGTGATGAAGGATTAAAAGGTTTGGATGAGCCTGACAATTTGATTCCGAAAGAACAGATGGTCGACATCATGACGGATATGCTCATTTTGGAAGGGCATATTCAAAGTACCTATTCAACGGTAAATCGTTATTACAAAGTAATGACCGCGTCCGGAAGGTATTACCTGAAATCAAAGGGAATTACTGAAAAGCAGTACGAAGAATCGTTTATTTACTACAACAGTAATCAGTTGGAATACAAAGAAATACTCGATAAAGTCATGGAACGCCTGCAGAAAGAATCCATCGAAATGCAGAAGAAACAGCCGGTTGTTGTTACTGACAGTTTGAAGTAATCTGACTCATTAATTTGTTGAATTCGGAATGATAAAGTGTTTCATTGAACCATGTTTTTTGGTTTTGAACAACACAATTCCACCAACCGTAACGCAGCACTTCTATTTTAGCCCATAATTCCTTCTCCGGACTGTTCCAGTTTTTCTCAAAAGCCTGGATAATCGGTTCCGGATATAAAGCTTCGGCAACTTCCTTGTCGTGAATTTCTTTCCAAAGGTTCAACAAGGTCTTTCCGCCTTTTTCCAATGCTGCCACATAGCGGGAACATTCTTTGCTGTATGGCGCTCCTTTCAACGCTTTCGGATCGGTAAGTGCAATAACGGCTTTTTCTCTCAAAAGACACTGTTCTTTTAAATCGGCCATTTTTGCCTTTTTGATAGTTATCCAATAGGATCCTTTCGGATATTCCATCTGTTCCAGTTCCTTCAGAAAATTGTCACACTCGAAACGGATGTTTTTCACCTTCAGATATGCGGTGTCTTTGGGTTGATATGCCAAAAACGGCTGACTCAGGTCTGAAGCCTGGATCAAGGTATAATGTGCATTTTGAACTTGCTGATAATTTGTTTTGGAGCTGTCGATAATGGCTTTGAATAAACAAGATCCTTCAAACCATTCGAAAACCTCCTGAGCTTTAGCGGTAGAAACAAGTGTAAAAAGAAGTGTAAGGGATAATGCGAATTTTTTCATCTGATTTTTCTATCCGGGTTTTTACTTATAAAACTGGTCCAGCTGTTTCCTTTGGTTTTGTTGTTTTCACCGATTCCTTTCGAGAAATGATGGCAGACAGCTGCTGCCAAACCATCCGTTGCATCCAAATATTTCGGAAGTTCATCAAATTTCAGAAGTGTTTGCAGCATGGCTGCAACCTGTTCTTTCGACGCATTACCATTTCCTGTAATTGCTTGTTTGATCCGTTTGGGTGTATATTCTTCGTAAGGAATATTTCTTCGGAGTGAAGCTGCAATGGCAACTCCCTGGGCGCGTCCCAGTTTCAGCATGGATTGCACATTCTTCCCGAAAAAAGGAGCCTCAATAGCCATTTCATCGGGTTTGTATTCTTCCATCAAGCCATCAATCCGATCAAAAATCCGTTTCAACTTATCCGGTTGGTTGTCGAGTTTACTTAATTGAATAATTCCAAAGTTGAGCATCTCAATTTTCGTGCCCTTAATATGAATTAAACCATATCCTAACACCGTTGTTCCGGGGTCAATCCCTAAAATTATTTTATCTTCGGCCATGCAAATGAAAGAGGAGCTTAAAACTACTAAAAAACGAGCTGGTTTAATGACATTCATCAAATTATTGGTGTTTGTTGCCGTGATTTGGAGTTTGTATGTTCAATTGTCCAAAGTGGATTGGGAACATGCAACCGGGTTGGAAATCAAACATTGGTGGGCCCTGGTTTTAGCCTTTTTGCTGCTTGTTCCGAATTTGTGGCTGGAATTCCTGAAATGGAAACGGATTACCAGGCCTCTGAATGTGGAACTGAAATTGGTTAAAAATGCATTCTGGGCAGGCGTTGCTTCCGGATTCATGTCTCCGAATGGTTGGGGAAATTTCCTCGGACGCTTGATTTTCTTCCGGAAACGCGAAACCATTTACATCATTTTTTCAACGGCATTGGCAAATCTCAGTCAGTTAATTCCCACCTTGTTATTCGGTCTTTTTGCTGCTTTGGTAAGCTATGGAAATTCCAATTCGCTTTGGATTGCAACGGCTTCCGGGTCATTGTTCATTCTTGCCGGGTATTTTTACGGCGATTACCTGCTTCCTAAAAAAAGAAGTTCTTATACGTTTGTGCGAAGGCTTCAGAGTATTCGCGGAAGATACCAGGATCTGAAATGGCCTTTCCTGGCTTTTTCTCTGATTCGCTTTGTGGTTTTTAGTTTGCAATACGTGCTTTTATTCGTGGCTTTTGGCTACGAAGACTTTTGGTTTTTACTGATCAATGTCTGGTTGATTTATTTGTTCACGTCATTCATACCATCCTTGTGGTCGGGAAAGGTTTTGATCCGCGAAACGGCGGCTTTGTTCGTGTTCTCAGGAAGCATGGTTTCTGCTCCGGATGTCATCGTGTCAAGTATTATTATTTACCTCATAAACATCGCTTTACCGGCATTTATGAGTAGTTTTATTTGGTTGCCAAAAAGAAAAAAGTAAAGGTATGTGGTTGTTCGGTTCCTGGGTATTGATTTATATGCTTTCGATTCTGACTTTGTTGTTCGGAGTGAATCGCTTAAGAGTCAGCCGCAGCACAAAGAAAATGATGGCGATTGATGAAATTTCGGTTGTCATTCCGTTCCGGAACGAATCGCACAACCTCGAAGCTTTTATGGAAAGCATTTACGGTCAGAAATATCAACCCGCACAATGGATTTTTGTCAATGATCACTCGTCGGATTCGTATTTGGAGCTGTTTCATAAAATGGATGAGTTCCCGATTCGTTTGCTGCATTTACCGGAAGAACAACGCGGAAAAAAGCGCGCCATTCGTTTTGGAATGGATCATGTGCGCACGGAGTATTGCCTGACGATGGATGCCGATGTGGTATTCGGGAAAGATTACATGAAGTCGATGCTGATGTTGCCGGAAGCTGAGTTGATCATTCTTCCCGTCGAAATGACAGGGAAAAAGTGGTGGCAATCTTTTTTCACGATCGAATACCTGTTTACAAATCTTCTGAATAAAGGAATCTCCGGATGGGCGAGACCGGTTAATTGCAGCGGCGCGAATTTGTTGATCCATGTTTCCAGTTTTGATCAGGTAGACGATATTGAAGATCACGATCACATTCTGAGCGGAGACGATATCTATACACTACGCGCTTTTCGCGCTTCGGGCAAACGGATAGAAATTGTAGAGAGTGAAGCGCTGAAAGTGAAAACGGAAACCCCGGAAACGCTTTCGGAAGTGATGGAACAACGGGTTCGCTGGCTTGGGAAAACAAATCATGTGGCCGATCATCTGAATAATTTCCTGGGAATCTGGGCAGTCGGATTGCATTTGTACTATTTCTTATTGCTGGTCATTACTTTTTTCGCCGGAGTTTATTGGTTGACCTTGTTATTAGCTGCATTCAAATTCGGAATGGATTTCATGCTCGTGAAAATGGATAAAAAACAGCCTACACGTTTCGATTTGATCGGTTTGGGCTTATTCGAACTGTTTTATCCTGTCTATCTCTTTGCGTTGATTGCTTACTTGATGGTTTCCCAACCGGAATGGAAAGGGAGGTAAATTCTGGTAATAACCACAAAGGTCACATAGAACACATGGGGAGTGATTGTTTAGGTGTTTTTAAAATTTATTATCACATAGATGAATGAAACAATCCGTGAAATCTGCATGAGATAGTTTTAACCGCATAGAACACATTACGAGCGATTATTTAGGTCTTTTTAATAATTACCCCTTTCTATTCTCTGTATTTTTGAGACAACGTTCATAAAGTTTGAATGTTCGAAGTCCAGATAGCAATCGGAATTAATTTTGAACCTTTTGAACTAAAAAACAACGCTTGGAAAATTCTAAAAGATTTACTCAAACAGCCCGTGGTAAGCTCGTCCTGGCCTTTGCTTTGGTTTTGTGTGTTTCTCTGCTCACCTGGATTGTCAACCGGAGTGCATTTGACCGCATCAACAATGTGGTGGAGAATCTGACAAAACCCAACAACCGGCTGAATGCTTTGAATGATCTCCAGATGGAACTTAGCCGGCTGAACGATTTTTACCGGGTAGAGGCTTTGCAGAATCGCTATAAGACTTCGGATAATTACGATACGCGCATCGGGCAGATTTCCCAAAAACTCAATCAACTGAAAGATTCTTTTGCGTCGGACCCAACACAGGTGGAACGTTTGATTCAGGTAGATTCTATTTTTAACAAGCGAAACAAGCTTTTTGAGCAATATTTAAAAATCCGCTACAATTACCTGAATAACGGGAGAGTAGACCGCCAGTTTGAAGAATTGGCAGATAAGATCGACCAGGAGAACCTCAAAGTGGATACGAATGTAGTGACGACCGAAAAGCAAACAAAAACCACGACTTATTACAATCCGACTCCCAGGGAAGTAAAACCGGAGAAGAAGCGGTTTTTCAGAAAGAAAAAAGAAGCTGAGAAGGAGTTGAAGCCTTATGTTGTTATTGAAGAAAATCTGAAAGTACATGTCGATACACTGGCCGTTGCGCAAAAGAAAGACAGTATTCTCGAAAATATCCGCATTTCACTGGACCAGGTTGAATTAGAACGAAACACCGGAAGGAGATTCCTCCAAAGGCAAGAATTGATATTGATCAAAAGCAATGAAATTTTGTTTAACCGCTTATTGGAATTGATTGATGAAGTGAAGAATGAAGAGCGGCTCGATACCGAAATCAACTCGGGAATTTCCATTCAAATTGCCCGCGAAACCATTTCATTTACAAAAATACTGACCTTGATTTTTGTTTTGGTAGCCTTCGTCCTGATTGTGTTTATCATCGGAGATATTTCGAAGTTCAACCGTTACCGGAAACAATTGGAAGCATCTCGGGCGGAAGCAGAATTTCACAGCCAGGCAAAACAGCGCTTCTTGGCGAATATGAGTCACGAGATTCGTTCGCCGCTTCAGACCATTGTAGGATATTCCGAATTGTTGTTGCAGGAGGGAAAATACGATTCTTCTAAGGTGGAAGTCATTTCGAGTGCTTCGGAACATTTGCTGCAGGTGGTGAATGAGATTCTGGATTATTCACGCATTACTTCTTCAAATTTCGCGATTGACAAAAAGGCGTTTGATTTGGAGGAAGTTCTTGCTGAAGTAGTTGATTTATCTGCTTTTCAATGTCAGCATAAGGGAATTCAATGGAAATTTCATGCCGATCAGTTGGAAACCGGTTCCTGGATCGTTTCGGATCCTTTCCGTTTGAAGCAGATTCTGATCAATGTGCTGAACAATGCGGTGAAATTCACGCAGGAAGGAGTGGTCTCTTTTGATGTGAAAATGACGGAGCACGCGAATAAACTGGATGTGGATTTTGTTGTTTCGGATACCGGAATCGGCATGACCGCTGCTGATTTGAAAGTGGTTTTTCAGCAATTTGAACAGGCAAAAAATGCTCCTGTTCAATCCGGAACCGGTTTGGGACTGAGTATTGTGAAAGAATTGGTAGAAGCATTGAAGGGAAAGCTACAGGTGAAAAGTCGGTTGGGTGAAGGAACGGAATTTGCCATCCGCTTTTGCTTTGAGAAAGTGAAAAGCGAACAGGAAGCGCTTGAAAAAACAGTAGAAGCTGCTTTTCAGGTTGACGGAGTGATTTGGGTAGTGGATGACGATCCGGTGATTTTGAAATTGTGTGAGCATTTGCTGGCAAAAAAGGAACTGGAATTCCGCAGTTTTAATCATCCGGAAGATTTATTGGAAGCTCCCTGGGACGAACGTGTGAAATTGATTTTTGCCGATGTGAGGATGCCGGGAATCAGCGGAATTGATTTATGTAACCAACTCCGGAAACGCGGACACAAAGAGGTGAAAATTGTTGCGCTTACCGCCCAGGTATTACTGGAAGAAAAAGAACTCTTCCTGAAAAGCGGTTTTGATGGAATTGTGTTGAAGCCGTTCAAAAGCCATGAGTTTTACGAACCGATTTGGGAGATTTCAGAGAAAAATGCACCTTTTGATTTTACCTCACTCAGAGCACTCATTCCGGACGAGAACGATTTCCGGGAAATCAAGGACCAATTTATTACTGATTCAAAAGCAGATTTGAAGACCATTGATGAAGCTTTGAAAACGGGAAATCAGGCGGAATTGCTCTTGGTTGTTCATCGTTTGGCAGGAAGATTCGGTCAAATGGGGGCGAAGGAGCTGGCTAACAAGTTGAGAAGACTGGAAATGAAATTGAAGACAGAATCTGAAACGTTTGAAGCGAAAGAGATAGAAGCTGTTTTGCCGGAATTGGAAAAGGCGATTGATAGTATTTTGTATTAATTACGAATTACGAATTACGAATTACGAATTACGAATTACGAATTACGAATTACGAATTACGAAT
>NZ_JASLCN010000078.1 GCF_030151805.1 Fluviicola sp. | reverse complement strand
AGTAGGGGACGCAATGAATCGCGTCCCCCGTTAAATTTGTTGAATAATCTGCTACCGCAGATTCGTTATCGAAAGCAATGCTTTCTTTTATTTCTTAGCCGCCTTCGTTTTCCCTTTTTCAATGGAAATTTTCAATCCGGTATTTGCTTCATCAATATCTAAAACAATGGAATCACCTTCGTGCAGATTTGCTTTAATAATCTCTTCTGCCAACGGATCTTCGATGTATTTCTGAATTGCTCTTTTCAACGGTCTTGCTCCGAATTTCTCATCGTATCCTTTATCAACAATGAAATCTTTCGCTTTTTCCGTCATAGAAGCATGGTAACCCAAAATTTCAATGCGGTCAAACAATTTCACCAACTCCAGATCAATGATCTTGTGGATATTTTCTCTTGTTAATGAATGGAAGATAATCATGTCATCAATACGGTTCAGGAATTCAGGGGAAAATGCTTTTCTCAATGCATTCTGAATCACCGTTTTCGTATTATCATCACGTTGTTCGCTCTGAGCTTTTGTACCAAAACCAACTCCTGTTCCGAAATCTGCCAACTGACGGGCTCCGATATTCGAAGTCATGATCAGAATGGTGTTTTTAAAGTCGATTTTACGACCCAAACCATCCGTCATGTGTCCGTCATCCAAAACCTGCAACAACAAGTTGAATACATCCGGATGCGCTTTTTCGATCTCATCCAATAGAATGATGGAATAAGGCTTACGTCTTACTTTTTCAGTCAATTGACCACCTTCTTCATACCCCACATATCCCGGAGGCGCTCCAACCAATCTGGAAATAGAGAATTTCTCCATGTATTCGGACATATCAATACGAATCAATGCATCTTCCGTATCAAACAAGTACTTTGCAAGCACTTTTGCCAACTGTGTTTTTCCAACTCCTGTTGGTCCTAAGAAGAAAAACGAACCGATCGGTTTGTTCGGATCTTTCAATCCTGCTCTGTTTCGTTGAATTGCTTTCACAACTTTCTCAACAGCTTCATCCTGACCAATCACTTTTCCTTGTAACTCAACTGCCATTGTAGCCAGTTTCCCCATTTCGGTTTGAGCGACACGGGTTACAGGAATTCCACACATCATTGAAACGACTTCAGCAACATGCTCTTCAGTAACGATGACACGTTTTGCTTTGGAATCTTCTTCCCAACGCTTTTTAGCTTCTTCCAGGCGATCCTGCAATTTACGTTCAGAATCACGCAATTCCGCTGCTTTTTCGTACTGTTGAGACTTGATTACTTCGTTCTTTTGATCTTTCAACGCTTCAATTTCCTGTTCGATATCCACAATTTCCTGCGGAACATGAATATTTGTCAGGTGGACACGTGAACCCACTTCATCCAGCGCATCAATTGCCTTGTCCGGCAAGTGTCTGTCAGTAATGTAACGTTCCGTCAGCTTCACACAAGCAGCAATTGCTTCCGGAGTATAACTCACCATGTGATGGTCTTCGTAACGCTCTTTGATATTGTTCAGAATCTGAATCGTTTCTTCGATGGTTGTCGGTTCGATCAATACTTTTTGGAAACGGCGCTCCAAAGCTCCGTCTTTCTCAATGTATTGTCTGTACTCATCCAATGTCGTTGCCCCGATAGCCTGCATTTCTCCGCGAGCCAAAGCCGGTTTGAACATGTTGGACGCATCCAGTGAACCACTTGCTCCACCTGCTCCGATAATGGTGTGAATCTCATCAATAAACAAAATGATATCCGGATTCTTTTCGATCTCAGCCATCACTGCTTTCATTCGCTCTTCAAATTGTCCGCGGTATTTTGTACCGGCAACCATTGAAGCCAAATCCAATGAAATGATTCGTTTATTGAACAACACACGGGAAACCTTCCGCTGAACGATTCGAAGTGCCAAACCTTCTGCAATAGCACTCTTTCCAACTCCGGGTTCACCGATCAAAATCGGGTTGTTCTTTTTTCTGCGGGATAAAATCTGAGATACCCGCTCAATCTCTTTTTCGCGACCAACAATCGGATCCAGCTTTCCTGCTTCTGCCATTTTAGTTAAATCACGACCAAAATTATCTAAAACAGGAGTTTTAGATTTTGGGTCTGTTGATTTTCGTTGGCTCGCACCAAATGTTTGATCTTCATCATCAGAAGAAGACGACATTTCTGCTCTTGGTAATTTATTTTCGTCGACCATATTTTCTAATTCCTCGTGAACTGTATTATAATTTACTCCGTAGCGGTTTAAAACCCTGCAAACTACGGAATCTTCATCCTTCAACATCGAAAGTAACAAATGTTCGGTACCAATCATAGGGCTCTTGAACAATTTCGCTTCCAAATAAGTTATTTTTAACAATCTTTCTGCCTGTTTTACCAACGGAATATTGGCTCCAAGCGGAGAATTCGATTTGGATGCTTCCAATAGCGGCTTCTCCAATTCTGTTTTTAGTTTCTGCAAATCCAAATTGAATCCGGTAAGGATGCGCACGGCATTTCCCTCACCTTCACGCAAGATTCCTAACAAGAAATGTTCTACCCCAATAAAATCATTCCCCAAACGCAAAGCCTCTTCCCTACTAAAGCTGAGCACGTCTTTTACCCGAGGTGAAAATTTCGCTTCCATAACTCTCTTAATTTAAGATTTGAGTGCAACTGGCGCACCATACAAATATACAAACACATTAAATGTTAATAAGTACCTCGAATTAGCATTTTTTCACCGCTTTTTGTTAGTAAAAATCCTTTTACACTCTTTTTTGTAGCCATAAAAAAGCTAATTTCGGAACTTGCTTTTAGCACACAAATTTCGTGCATAATTTAAAACTATGACAAGATGGCAGATGGAGAAAAGATAATCCAGATTAACATCGAAGATGAAATGAAATCGGCGTACATCGATTATTCGATGTCGGTGATCGTATCCCGTGCACTTCCTGATGTACGTGACGGGTTTAAACCGGTTCATCGCCGTGTATTATATGGTATGCAAGATTTGGGAGTTTATTCCAATCGACCATACAAAAAGTCAGCTCGTATCGTTGGTGAAGTATTGGGAAAATATCACCCGCATGGTGACAGTTCTGTTTACGACACGATGGTTCGTATGGCTCAGAACTGGTCTTTGCGCTATCCATTGGTAGACGGACAGGGAAACTTCGGTTCTGTTGATGGTGACAGCCCTGCAGCAATGCGTTACACAGAAGCACGTTTGCGCAAAATTGCAGAAGAAATGCTGGACGATTTGGACAAAGAAACAGTTGATTTTGCTCCGAACTTTGATGACTCGTTACAGGAACCAACTGTTTTGCCGTCCAAAATTCCGAACCTGTTAATAAACGGATCGAGCGGTATTGCCGTTGGTATGGCAACCAATATGGCTCCGCACAATTTAAGTGAAGTCGTAGATGCCATTATTGCGTACGTAGATAATAATGATCTGGAAGATGAAGAGTTATTACACCACGTAAAAGCTCCGGATTTCCC
>NZ_JASLCN010000497.1 GCF_030151805.1 Fluviicola sp. | reverse complement strand
TCCGCTTTCAACAAAACAACTCCTGCTTAACGCGACAAGTGGAAGAAAGTCTGACCTTTCATTTCCTTTCCACCGGAGTTTTTAGCAACATACTTAATAAAATAAACACCCTCAGAAGCCGGATTAGAATCAATTTTCCCATCCCAGGAAGCATTCAATTCATTGGCATGAAATACCGTATTTCCCCAACGATTCACGATCCAGTATTCCAGTTCGATCAAACATGTTGTATTCAGTTCATACACATCATTCACCTGATCACCGTTTGGTGTGAAAATATTCGGAATCCCGATTTCTCCGCAAACCGGGTTAACACTAATCGTTACCGTCGTATCTGCACTGCAACCTGTTGGAGTCGTAACAGTCACCAAATAGGTTGTCGTCTCAGAAGGAAATGCCATCGGATCCGGGCAGTTTGAACAGGATAAGGAATTGCCTGGCGTCCAGAAATAAGTACTTCCAGGAACAGACGGAGTGATAACCGCAGTCAGTTGAATACTATCTCCCGCAGAAATTGTAGCGCTTCCCGGAGTAACCGTAACAGACAAGTCATTGATAAAATTAACCGTAATTGTTCCTGCTGCCTGACAGTTGTTTGCATCCGTAACCGTCACCGAATAAGCACCGGAAACCAGGTTGGATATCGTTGGCGTTCCTTCATTGTTTGACCAATGGTAAGTATATGGACTTGTTCCTCCAAAAGGTGCAGTAGTTGCTGTTCCGGATGCAGAAGAATTACAATTAATACCGGTACTACTTAAATTCAGATTGATTGGTGATGTCGCCGTTATCGTCACTTGAATATTCTTACTGCAACCGGCATGATCCGTAACAGTCACGGTATAAGTTCCTGCAGCCAGGTTAGTCGCAGTAGCTGCCGTTCCGCCTGTAGGATTCCATTGGTATTGATACGGTGACGTTCCTCCGGTTGCTGAAACGGTTGCACTTCCTGTTGCCGAATTGGCGCATGACGGTGAAAGATTACTAACCGACAGCTGAATTACCGGTAGGTTGATTACAATCGTTTGCGGCGTTCCATTTCCACAAGCATTCGACGGAATAACGGTCAAAGTGCCTCCAGATGTAATGGAATTCAACGTGATCGAAGAACCGCTGCCAGTGATTGTTCCTCCTCCGGAATAAGACCAGGAATAATTTACCCCGGGAATCGTTGTTACGGAATAATTCTCCGAAGTTGCTCCGCAGGAAAGGGTTGTATTTCCGGCAATAGTAACAGGTTGATTGGGCACAGTCAACTGAATACCGTTGACAAATGTAGTCACGGGAGAAGTACAGCCGGCATCCGAAGCTCCAACAGTATAAGTCGTTCCCGGAATTGCGCCGGTGATTACTCCACCCATACCAACTACCGGGCCGGAAGGAGTAAACGTATACGTACTTGTTCCGTTGAAATTGGCAATTGTACTTGATCCCGCCGCTGTACAAGTCGCAGCAGCCGTTGAAATGGATGGTACAGGTAAATCCGGAAGTTGCGCAGCGTTAATAAAAGAAGCCTGGTTCGAGCTACACGTACCGTTTGATGCAATAATAGTATAGGAAGTTCCCGTTACAGCACCGGTAACTAACCCTGAAGCTCCAAGCGACGGTCCCGCAGGCGTAAAGGTATAAGTCAACGATCCATCATAATTGGAGACTGAACTGCTTCCATCCGAAACACAGGATGCAGAAACAGTATTCATTGCCGGAGTAGCAGGAGATACAAGCTGCGGTGCATTGGTAAAAGAAGTATTCTCCATACAAACACCATTTGAAACGCTTAGAGTATACAAAGTTCCTGCACCCGCTCCTGTAATCAGGCCTCCAGCACCAATCGCAGGACCAGCAGGAGAAAACGTATACGCATAACTTGCATTGTAATTGCTTACCGTGCTCGAAGAAGCATCACTGCAAGTAGCAGTGGTTGTATTAATCACAGGGATTGCAGGGCTGATAAGCTGTGTTGCATCACTGAATGAAACCGTGGAAGAAGGACAACTTCCATTCGATGAGCTTACATCATAGGAAGTTCCGGGTGTAGTCCCGCCGATTACACCTCCCGCTCCGATAGCCGGACCTGCTGGCGAAAACGTATAATTATAACTTGCATTGTAATTCGTAATCGTACTTGAACCAGGTGAAGAACAGGTTGCCGCATTCGTATTGATTGCCGGAAGTGGAGTTACCGGAAGTGGAGTGTCATTTGTAAAAGATACCGGTACAGACGCGCATCCGTTACTTGTCGCTGTTACACTGTAAGATGTTCCGGGTGTTGCTCCGTTAATGACATCTCCGGCTCCAACTATTGGTCCTGCGGGCGAAAATGTATACGTATATGCTGCATTGTAATTCGTAATCGTACTCAAACCTGCAGACAAACAAGTTGCCGGATTGGTATTGATAGCCGGATCCGGAGTTGCCGGAAGTTGAAGTGCATTGGTAAAAGATGCAGGTGTGGAAGTACACCCTCCGTTTCCTGTTGTGATGCTATATGTTGTTCCGGGGATGGCTCCGCTGATCATCCCACCCGCTCCGATTGTTGGACCGGAAGGTGAAAAGACATAAGTATTTCCTGCACTGTAATTGGTAACAGCACTTGTTCCAGCTGAGGAACAACTTGCTGGTATTGTACTCATTGTGGGTGCAACCGGGGTGATAGGTTGTGTTGTTATAGTAAAAGAAACCGGAGCAGAAATACATGTTCCGTTATTCCCCGTTAAAGTATAAGATGTTCCGGGAGTGGCACCGCTGATTGCTCCACCCGCTCCGATGGTTGGTCCTGATGGAGAGAACGAATAGGTATTGGAGGCACTATAATTCGAAACACTTCCTGATCCGGCTGACGAACAAGTAGCAGGAATCGTATTAATTGTTGGAGTGGCAGTAATTGGAAGTTGCGCTGCATTCGTAAAAGAAGCCGGTGCAGAAGTACATCCTCCGCTTCCGGCTGTTATGTTGTAAGTTGTTCCCGGAGTGGCTCCGTTGATTGCACCTCCCGCGCCGATGGTTGGTCCGGAAGGAGAAAAAGTATAGGTATTTCCTCCACTGTAATTCGTGACCGTGCTTGTTCCTGCTGAGGAGCAACTTGCAGGATTGCTACTCATCGTTGGAGTTACAGGAGTCGATAATTGTGCTGCTATTGTAAAAGAAGCCGGAGCAGAAGTACATGTTCCGTTGTTTCCCGTTACAGTGTAAGATGTTCCCGGAGTAGCCCCGTTGATTACTCCACCCGCTCCGATGGTTGGGCCGGAAGGTGAAAACGTATAGGTATTTCCTCCATTGTAATTGGAAACACTTCCGGAACCCACTGCCAAACAGCTTGCAGGAACTGTACTAATCGTTGGGGTTGCTGTAGTTGGAAGCTGAATTGCATTCGTAAATGAAGCCGGTGCGGAAACACATCCCCCGCTTCCGGCTGTTATGTTGTAAGTTGTTCCCGGAGTAGCTCCGTTGATTGCACCGCCTGCGCCAATTGTTGGTCCTGATGGCGAAAATGCGTAGGTATTTCCTCCACTGTAATTTGTAACCGTACTTGTTCCT
>NZ_JASLCN010000036.1 GCF_030151805.1 Fluviicola sp. | reverse complement strand
CCGACGTAAACCCAAAGATGAAGTGGAATCTGTCCGGATTTTAATGCTTCCGCACTGTCAAGGTATTGGTCTTTCGGTGTCAACAAGGACTGAGAACCCTGGTAAACTCCGATACAATCGGATGTGGCAAGAATAGCAGTCAGGACTTTGGTCAATGTTCCAAAACGCAATACGCTGCTGTTATTGCTCGACAACATGGTCACAATCATGTGTGAATTATGATCCTTCAAATCTTCTTCGGCTGTCTGCCAATTGTAAGCATATTGCGCTGTTCCCTGAATATCGCCCCACGGAATTTGTACCGGCATGGTTGAAAGGGCAAGTAATTCACCTTCTGCTGAAAAAGTAACTGTTCCTTCTTTTCCGTCTACATTTCTTACATCAATGTCCCAGTCGGATTTCAGATAAGCGATTACCTTATCCAGTTCAAAGGTTTCGTGGTTATTGAACATTGGCATCGCCAGAAGAACACCGCTCTTCTTCGGTTCTGCAACAGGCTGTTCTTTGTTTCTTTTAAATAGTCCCATATAATTTGATTTTATGATTTAGTTTTTTTCATTATCAAGGAATGACCTCTTCAATATCAGACAGCTCCGTTTTCATAAACACCTCATACACAACACTTCCATCATCCAGGCACATATTGTCCTCCGTGAAATCAAACAGGGCAAATCTGCACACGTTATCAAAATTGAAAGCGTCGTCTTCTCCCTCCCAGAATGTTCTTAATTCCAGTTCGTAAACCCACTCGCCAATGGATTTCGACGCTTCATTGTCCCACCAAACTATTTGGATAAAACCATTGGTAGCATTGATGAAGAAAAAGAGTTGCTGTGCAGCAAAAGCATTGTCTGCCTCTTTATTCGCAATCATTCTGTCGACTACTATTTTCAAATCCGCAGCTATTTGCGCGTATTCTGTGGCTTGCGACTGGAAGATTGTTTCTTGTTCTTCGGGATTGATTTTTGTCCAGGTCATTTTTAGTAATGAATAAATTGTTTTAACATTTCAGTTTGTTCGTTGATCAGGTGATACTAGCAGGAGTTGGGCTGTTTCTGATCCATTTTTCATCATCTCCAAGCCGGTAAACAGCTCTTCGACGGAATTTCAATGTATATTCCGGTAGAACCAATTCTGTATCTCCCCAGGATGATTTCGGCACGGTTGGCAAGAACCAGAAGAATTCTGTCAAATCGTTTACGTAGGATTGGTAAATATCCAGGTAGATTTCCTGGCTATTGTTGAGTCCCCAATAAAACACAAATGCTTTCAGGAGTTTATTATTTTCAAGTTTGAAATGTGTTTTCTCGAATAAGATCTTTTCCACCTCCTGATTTGCCAGCATCAAGCTCAGTTTTCCAAACCATCCGTCCGGATAATTATTCGCTTCAGTGATGATTCCGTCTTTTACTTTTTCAGCAGCAGCAGCATACCCGTTTCGCAGATCCGTCTCATCTTCTGCAGCTTTCATTTCCGTTTCGAAGGCATCCAGATCCAGATGACTCAATACCAAACTTCCTACAAAATTGACAATCGTCTGACATTCTTTCTCATCCAGACGAGATAAGGAAATGACTTCTTCCACAAAGTGCCAGTCATCAAACAGCTTTTCTTCTTTCCGTTTTAATGACGCTTTGGCAAACGATTCCAGACCTGCTTCCTCACCCACGCGTGCTTGTATGAATGACAGATAACGTTTTTCGGCCTGGGCTTTAAAGTCCGGATTTTCCTGAAGTGCTTCTATCGCTTTCGCCATTTTAGCATCACTGAATGATTCCATAAAAGCGTAAATCGCTTCCAAATTCGAGCTATCGAGCGTCAAATCTTCTTCAAAAACGTACAATTCTGTCAATCCGGGAATCTGCGGTTTTGTTTCGATAATCACTTCTGTTTTGGAAGCAAATACATGAATCTGCTCCATCTTTCCCCCTTGTGCGTGGAAAAGAGCCTTTGCAAAATCAGTAACCGGTGCTCCGCTATATTCTTTCACATCTCCGTTATCGTATGTAATGATCTGACGACTGTATGGTTCAGGCAAGCCGGTTTCTTTATCCGGTGTGATTTCGGAAAAGATTTCCTTGCGGCACCCGGCATCAACATTATCCATTAGTTCTAATTTGATCACCTCGACCAACAATTCGGTATCTGCAATCCTGTAACTGAAACCTCCTTCCTGCGACAAGGTAAAATAAACAAATCGCTCCGGTTCGCATTGAACGGTGATATCAAACTCCGCTTTACGAATGCGTCTATTGATAGGATTCATACGATTTTCCCGATCATCAGACAAAACATCCGGAATTTCAAAGTCTCGTTTCCCGCCGGTAATTTTGTAGACTCCGCTTCCGCTGGTCGATAAACCATTTCCCTTGATCGAGTACGAATGATAAGTTACTCCCGGTTCAAGCTGGTCTTTTATGATTTCAAAGATGTCGTTCAGTTCCTGATTTTGGTTCATTTGTTGTTTTATTTTAGTTGATTCATCATTCCTTCTCACTCGTTGAAGGCTTATTGATCCTCATTTTTTCAAAAATAGTGGATTAAAAAATTCGAAAAGTGAGAAATGCATAACAGCCGGGGTTTAGTTTAAATCCGCGGGAAGTTAAGGCATATCCGTTTTAATATCCCGAACACGATTTAGTGATCTGCGTTCCTATGTTTTTCCTCCGGAGAAGGTCTTTAAAACAAGCGGTGTCCTTGTTTATCGATAAAAAACCAGATTCCGTTTTGTTTCACCAAAGCCGCTCCGTCACTGAATCCGTATAAATTTTCATACACTTCAGGAAACAGAACTTTTCCTTTCAGATCCAGAAATTGTCCTTTCCCGCTGGCAATCACTCCAAGTACTCCTTCACCAACCTGGATTTCATCATAAATGGCAGGAATGACCATTTCACCTTTGTGATTGATACACCCCGATTTTCCGTTAACACGGATTTGCGCCAACCCGTCATAAAAGCTCCAAACATCGTTATACTTGAGCGGAATAACCACTTTTCCGTTTTTATCAATAAAACCGTATTTGCCATTTAAACTGACAGCCGCCAGGCCGTCGCTGAAATGCGGATAGCCGTCATACAACAGCGGAACAACTTCCTGCCCTTTCCGGTCGATAAATCCATGCTTATCATTCAACTCGACCATCGCCAGGCCATCCCGGAAGAAAAATATGAGATCGTATTTTGGCTGGATGACAATATTACACTGCTTATCCATACAGCCCCTTTTCCCTCCCAGTTCAATGGATGCCAGTCCGTCATGGAAACCGGAGATTCCTGCACTGTTGTGCGGAACAGGTTTCCTGTTATTCATTTTATCCATGATGAACCATTGATTGTTTTCCTTTACAGTCGTTATTTCCTCCGAAAAATCGTTGACCTGATCATAAATAACCGGAATAATTTCTGCGCCTTTTTCATCAACAAAACCCCATTTCCCATCCAACTTAACCGCTGCCCTGCCATTCTGGAAACTGCTCGCAAAATCATACTTCAAAGGTGTAATTTCCTTACCTGTAGTATCTACAAATCCGTGATTTCCGTTGAGTTCAACGACTACAAATCCTTCACTGAATTCGTATGCAAAATTGTACTTGCATGGCACAACATTTCGTCCTTTTTTATCAATGAATCCAACTTTCTTATTGATGCTCACACTTGCAAAACCGTTATTAAAGGAATTAACATATTGGTAAGCAGCCAGCGGATCGTCAACGTTTTGTTCCTGTTTCGAATTGCGCTTAGATCCTCCTTGTGTTGGACTGGCATAACTGCAGCTTTGAAGCAACATGAATTGCAAGAGCAGGATGATGATTTTTTTCTCCATTGTCATGAGTCCGGTTTTCATTTCCTCAAAAATAAAAGAACGAGCGGTTTGTTCTCAAAAAAATGCATATCAGTCGGGGTTTATTTTAAATCCGTCGGGAGCCGGGGCATATTCGTTTTTTGTTTCATGGATGCATCCTTGCAACTGTGATAAATCCGTATTTTTACTACCTGAATCATGATACCAAAATTGGAATTTAGAATGGGCACTTTGCTGAAATACTTCCTGGCAGGAATGCTGTTTATCATTCCGTCTGTATATTTTTCTCAAAATCAGGTTGCTGCTCAATTAAAAAACAAGTTGAACCAGCAAACGTTAACCGACAGCACCCAGGTTGATCAATTGATTGAATCTGCCGTGAAAAAGGCTCGTTATGATGCGAAAAGTGGTATTGATCAATTGCAGGATGCTGTAATCCTTTCAGGCAAGCTCAACTATCGAAAAGGAAAAGCACTGTCTTATCTCCAGATGGCGAAAATCTATAACCGCCAACGGGATTACGAAAAAGCTGAAATCTACGCTTCTGATGGCGCAAATCTTGCGAATGTATGGAATCTGAAAGCACTCCAAAAGTCTTTTTTCCTGTTGATTTCCGAAATTGAATACGACAAAGGGCAGCACTTACCCGACACAACCATCCGGGAAGAAGTTCGTGACATCAAAGCTGCAATCAAATACAAATACTATTTAAAAGACACACTCGACAAATCAGTTCAGCATTCTGTTTCCCTCCAAAGAGATGTGAAAAACAAAGAGAATGAGTTGTACGTGTTCCGTTTTCAAGGCCTTCTTTACGGTGTCGGTTTCATTGCACTTCTAGTTATGATCGGATTTGGATATACCTGGTTCAATCTCCGCAAAGTAAAAATGGAGAACAAGCAATTGTTGACCGAACAAAAGCTGAAGCGCTCGCAAATGAATCCGCATTTCATTTTTAATTCGATTCAGAATGTGCGAAGCCTGATCCATGGAAAAAAAGAAGAGGAAGCAGTGGAATACCTGAACAAATTTTCCAAACTCACCCGGCAGGTACTCGAAAGCTCGAATGAAAATTACATTTCGCTGACGGAAGAAATTGAAATGCTGCAACACTACCTTTCCATCCAGCAATTGTTGTACAGCAACGCCTTTGATTTTTCAATTTCAACTACCGATAATCTGGATACCGATGCTTATTTTCTTCCGCCGATGCTGGCACAACCTTTCGTGGAAAATGCCATTAAACACGGTTTGGCAGGAAAACAACAAGGTGGTTTTATTACGGTGAAATTTCACCTGAAAGACAAACGCCTGATTTTTGAAGTCAGAGACAATGGAGCCGGATTCTCGGCCTCAAAACAAACTGAAAATCACAAATCCATGGCGATGGATATCACCAAGGAACGTTTATCGCATTATGCTAAAAACAGGACTTTCAGATTCCAGGCCGACGATATCAAAGACGAAAATCAACGCGTTACCGGAGCCAGAGTACTGTTTGAAGTCCCTTATATTTACGAAAATTAGAATGCTATGCTTAGAGCTGTTGTCATTGATGATATTGAAGCTATCCGCGAAGAAAACGTCGCATTGATCCAAAGACATTGTCCTACGGTTACAGTTGTAGGGCAAGCTGATTCGGTTGCTTCCGGAATCCAGCTGATCAAACAAGTAGCACCGGATCTGGTATTCCTGGACGTCGATATGCCGGATGGGACGGGTTTTGATTTACTGCAAAAAATTACTCCGATTACTTTCAAGGTGATTTTTGTTACCGGGTACGAAGATTATGCCGTAAGGGCTTTTCGCTTTTCTGCCATTGATTACTTACTGAAACCTCTGGATGCCGAAGAATTGACTGAAGCAGTGAAAAAAGCAGAAGGTTCCCTGAGCCAGGAAACATTCAATACCAAACTGGCGAATTTGTTTGCCAATATGGAACGTCCGAAGGATTTGCAGAAACTGATTCTGAAAACCTCCGACCGGATCTACTCGGTAAATATCCAGGATATCATTCACTGCGAAGCAGATAAGAGTTATACGACGTTTCATTTCATCAATGAACCCAAGCTAGTCGTTTCAATCAATCTGAAAGAGTACGACAACATTCTTTCTGCTCACAATTTTTTCCGGACGCATCAGTCGCACCTGATCAACATGGCGTATTTCGATCATTATATCAAAGCGGATGGCGGAAACAGAATTGTATTGAAAAACAAGCAGATCGTTCCGCTTTCTGTACGCAAGAAAGAAGAGTTCATGAGTTTACTGAAACGCATGTAAATACTCCTAAAAAAGAAAAGCGTAACCGCTTCACGCAGTTACACTCTTCCTTTTCTCACCCTTTCACTGGTTCAAAGAGAGTCATTATTAGAAACTATCGGTGCTGGTGTTTGTTACTTTTAGTTTATCATCTCCGGTAGAAATGACTTTGAATTCCGTTCTTCTGTTTTTCTGATGTTCCTCTTCGGGGCAATCGGATTTAACAGCTCCTTCGCATGCGCAACTGTTGAGCAAACGGGATTCTCCGTATCCTTTTCCGTAAATGCGGGCAGGATTGGTAATGCGCTTCTTGATATACTCTGCAGATGCTTTTGCACGGTTGTCGGATAATTTCATGTTGTACGCCTTGGATGCCCGGCAATCGGTATGTGAACCCAATTCCACGACCAAATACGGATATTTGTTCATCACTTCAACGATCTTATCCAATTCTTTTGCGGCATCTGCACGAATCGTAAACTTATTCAAATCGAAATTGATCGGGTTGATCTGGATCATTTCAGACAAATCCCTTACTTCAGGATCCATGCCCAAATCCAGAACTCCGTGAACATCGTATTGTCCCGGTCTGTCAAAGACCGTATTGTACGTCACCGTTTTGGAAAAATATCCTTCTTTTTGAAGAATCAGGTTGTAACTTCCCCGGTCGTTGAGTTTCTTTCCGAACAAGGCTTCACGAAGATCTCCCGTAACGGGCGTCACTATTTTCTTTGACTTATCGGTCATATTGTCAACCAAATAAACCTGTACTCCTTCTAAAGGCAAGCCGGTTTTCTTATCCGTGATCAAAACATATAATGACAATCCGGGGTCTTTTTCCAACACCACGTCAGCAATTACCACTTGCTCGTCCGTAAATGTACTTGCTGTATTTTTCCCGTCGAAATAATCGGTTTTTGTTCCTCCCAAAGCATAGTTTTTCTCGTATTCCGCTTCAAAAGCATACGCTCCGTTTTCATCCGCTGTGATGGTTCCGAGAACGGTTCCTTTGTCGTCTTTCAAATCTATTTTCGCAAATGGTACAACTCCGCCCTTCTTATCTTTCGCAGTTCCTTTGATCGTTACTCCGAATACAAAAGGACGAATCAATTGCACCGCATAAATATCATCTCCGCCTTTTCCGCCTTCGCGGTTGGAAGAAAGAAATCCGGTTTTGAAATCCTTTGACATAGTGAATGCAAAATCGTCAAATTGAC
>NZ_JASLCN010000014.1 GCF_030151805.1 Fluviicola sp. | reverse complement strand
CAAAGGTACAAAAAGAAGAAAAAGACATACTAGAATTCGGTTTCGCATCTTCGCTTAAACGTTGAGTTCCCGAAATTAGTATAAACTTTTTACTTCCCTGCTTCGCAAGCAAGTTTTATGACTTCTGAGATTCAATTAAAAAAAACAGACTTACACACGAAAATAGAGATTCTGTTTATCCTCCTTTGTGCTCTAAAAAAGAATGAAAATTGTTTTTTTTATGAATGCAAAGAGTTGAAGAACGCAAAGCAGTGATTGTAAAAACATCTCTCTGCGGCCTTTGCTTCTTTGCGTTCAAAAAATGAAAAAAGGTGCCGTATAGCACCTCATGTTTATCTTTTATTGGAAAAATCCTATTTCGTCAGATCAATCACCACCAGCTCCTTTTCAAAAGGATTTATTTCGCGGTGAATTAATTGAAACAAGTGCTTGAATTCCCCGCTCGGAGCAAATTGCAACCAATGGAAATAGCGTTCCTGTAAAGAGTTTTCCGGAATAACCCGCTCCGAAATAAAGTCAATCGATTGCAACGTTTGTTCGTGGCGTTGTTTTAATTGCTTCACCAAACGCTGTTCAAATCCTTCCAGCTGCTTTTTCATGCGCACCGCTTCCGCCTCTGCAAACGATTCCAATGTCGCTTCAATGGATTTTGCTTTCTCAATCATTTCCGAGCGCAAAGCATTGAAGGAATCAAATAATGCAGATAAATTCAGATCGTCACCCTCATTTTCTGCCAGGAACAATTTCTTCAGCTCATCTTTTGATTGGAAAAAACGCTCAAGCGGCCAGGATAATTTTTCTATGCGTTTCTTCATCGTTCCATCCAGAAGCTGAATCGAAACACGTTGCTGGATAAGCGGGAAAAGTGTCTCATGTACGTGAAAAACGCCTTTCAACTGAATCCAATAAGCCATTTCTCCGCCGCCGCCCACATAAACTAAGTTCGGTAGAATCGTTTCCTGGTAAACCGGGCGCAAAATCACATTCGGTGAAAAATTCTCCGGCTCTGAGTGAACCAACGCACTCAATTCTGCTTCGCTGAAGACTTTTCCGTCAATTGCCAAACCGTTTTGCACAGGTTCGATCCGCAAACGTTCCCCGTCTTTCAGGTAAAACAGGTTACAATCTCTGGCTTGCGCCTGAGGTTTGTAGCCGGCTTCTTCAATGATTTTATTCGTGTTCAAAACGGCATGATGCGCCAACGGTTTTGCAATTTCTCTTAAAACGACAGGAATAAACTCACGTTTCAAATCGCGGGAATCCGGTTGAAGAACCAATACTCCGAAATCAGCAAATAATTTGCTTAAAAACTCCTGAAGATAAGCCGCATAATTGTCTTTTTCAGAAATAGAAAGCAACTCTGAAATCTCGTTTTCCTTTCCGTCGAAAAAAGATCTGAACGATTCGTGAACTTCCTGGAAATCGTTCATATTGAAACGACCAACGGGTCCTGTTTGATCCGAATTCCAGCTCAGTTTCTGATTGAACAGATGGGTGGATTTCACTTCATCAAAATCATGATCTTCGGAAGCCATCCAAAAAACAGGAACAGCTTTGAACTCTTTCTGACTGGCGTTGAATTCCTCTGCCAGGCGAACTACGTGAAGTACTTTGTAAACCAAGTAAAGCGGTCCGCCGAAAAGTGTGAGCTGATGTCCGGTCGTAACCGTAAACGTCTGTTCGTTTTCCAGCAGCTTTAAATTTTCCAGCTGACGCGCAGATGCATAAGAACCGATTTGCCGGTTCCACACATCCACTAAGTTCTTGCGTGTTTCCGGAGAATAAACCTCCTTTTTTAGTGCTGCCTGTGTGTTTAAATCCGCAATGGAATTCAATGGTGTTGTAAGAAATTGCCCGAATGTCGATTGATTCCCAAAAGCATGGGAAAATGATGAAAATTGTTTGATTTTATCCCGAGCGATAGTTGTTTGACTCATGGGGCAAATTTACACATCATTTTCACTTGTAGCAGTTACCATGGAAGCCAATCTGTTAAAAACCTTAAAAGAATTACGAGTTCCGAATTTCTAATTACGAATTGAGATTCCAATAATCAAGTAGTTTAATTTTCAATTCTCACCTTCCAATTCGGCATTCGTAATTCGTAATTATTAAAGTATCTTTGTAAAAAATTTTATCAAAAAATGGAAGCAATCATTCGCACTGAAAAAGGAGATATGCGTGTAAACTTCTACCAGGAAGATGCACCGAACACTGTCGCTAACTTTGTTAAGCTGGCAAAAGAAGGATTTTATGATGGTTTGACATTTCACCGTGTACTACCTGATTTCGTGATTCAGGGAGGATGCCCTAATTCCCGTGAGGGAGCAAGTGGAATGCCAGGAACCGGCGGACCAGGTTACAAAATTGATTGTGAATTGACCGGAGGAAATCAATTCCACGACCGCGGGGTTCTTTCAATGGCTCATGCAGGAAGAAACACAGGAGGTTCTCAATTCTTTGTTTGCCACAGCAGAAACAATACAGCACATTTGGATCGCAACCATACTTGCTTCGGAAAAGTAGTGGAAGGTTTGGATGTCATTGATGATATCAGACAGGGAGACAGAATCATTGCAATTGAAATTCAGGACTAAGAAAAAAGTTGACAAAAAAAGTCGGGGTGAAAAATTTTTCACCCCGA
>NZ_JASLCN010000011.1 GCF_030151805.1 Fluviicola sp. | reverse complement strand
CCGGTGATCAGAAAGTAAATACTGGTTAAAAGCTGCCTGTTTTTACCAGGAATGCTTTCCGGAGAACGATATGTTTCAGCATAAAAGCCACCTTCCGGGTGACTTTTAAGATCAAATGCTTCGATGATTTCTCTGGCTCTTTGAGGAAGTTCCATTTATTCGACAATGCTTTTATTTCCGGGATCTTTCTTCTTTTTCGGAGTAGGTATGAAATACCTGAAATCGATGGTGAAATATCCGGCGGTAATGGGTTTGTAAATGAAAAATTGAGTTCCGGTTCCGCTTTGACGTAAAATCGCTACGCCGAAAAGTGGTTGTTTGAGAGGAACTTTTGCTCCGAAACCTAAAAAGAAGGTTCCTGCTTTTGGAGTTCTGTATTCAAAACCAATTCCGGCATTCATGGCAAAGTAAGTACTTTCTGTTCTTCTTCCCTGAACGAAAACAGTCTTTTTTGGAGTCGGATGCATCGAATCCTGTACATCCGAAGGATAATGCGTAATGGAAACTCCCAAAGAAGCGTCCATGTACCACTGTTCGGTCAACTTCACGTAGAACAAGGCATTTAAAGGAATATCGTAATTGATAAAGGCCAATTTCTGACGGGCATACAGATTGGAATCAGGAATAGAAACCCCTACGTCGTAGATTCTTCTGACTTGCGAGATTCCTGTTTCGATACTAATGGATTTGGATAAACCGATCCGGATCGTTGCTCCGAAAGTATATCCCCATTTATTGTGGAAATCAGCGGTCATGATTTTGTTCTCATCCTGAATTTCAGTATGAACGGCTCCGATAAAGTTATTCGGAATAACAGGAGAAGCAACAATCCCGAAATAGGAGGGAAAACGTTCCTTCTTAACCTTGCGTTTTTGTCCATAAGAAAAGATGGAAAAAGTACAAACGATTAAAATTAAGATTGATTTTTGCATTATTTTTCTTTCTTTATTCATGAACGCACGATCTTGCTGTTTCGTTGGAGCTTTAACGTTTTTAACAGAAGCTTATTGTTTCCACTCGGTTAAGTATTCAATTGGTTTGCGTTGTCCCTTCGGCCATTCAATTGCGGGATATCCCAGGTAAAACAAACCAACACAACGTTGTCCTTTTTCCAATCCTAAAAATTCATTGAAGGATTCGAATTTGATAACTCCCGGAGTTGCCCAAAAAGCACCGATTCCCTGTGCAGTTGCCGTTAAATGCATATTCTGAACGGCGCAGGAAATAGCTGCAAAATCATCCTCTTCGCTGATACGTGTCCCTTCTTCCCGGTTCAGAATAATGGCAATCACAGCGCTCGCCATTTTCGGTCTGCTCATGAGTTTCCCCAATTTGCTGTCCACTTGCTTCTCTTTCGGGATCTCTGTGAGGTAAATGTTTCCTAATGTTTCCGATAATTCAAGCAATGCATTGTCCTGGAAAACAATGAATTTCCAGGGTTGGGTCATTCCGTGAGTGGGAGCCCAGATGGCGTTGTTCAATAATAATTCGATTTGCTCTCTATGAATTTTTCGAGTGCTGTATTGTTCCGGATATATGGTTCTGCGATCGCGAATAATCGCTGTTACTTCACTTAGATTGTAACGCATTCTGAGTTTTTTTTTGTAAAAATAACCCGAATTCGCGAATTATGGTTCTTCTATTTAGCGATCTGCCCCGTTTCCGTCTTTAAGCGCTTTCTGAATCATGAAAAAGGTCCGGTCGATTGTTTCATATACGCCATTCGGCATCGGACCGAGAGCAGGAGCATTGATCACATAACCGAAAGGATCAATTAATACGTAGTACGGGTAATTGACCACGTTGTAATTCTTAAAGATCGAGTTACTTTCCTTGCCCGGAATAATGGTCCACGGATATTCGTTTTTCAATTTCGCAACATCAATACTGCCGTCCGGTTTTTCTTTGTAAACCATTACAAAGGTTATAATATCCTTGTAACGCTCATAAATTGGCTTCAGAAGATTCATTTGCTTGGTATTATCCAGGCTGTTCGGATCTATAAAAAACAGGTACAGGTATTTTTTACTGAAACTTTGAAGTGTCAGATCTTTCGTGTCATTTTTAAGCAGGAAATCCGGAGCTTTGGAACCCTGGCTCAGTTCCGTCAAACGGAAACGGATGTTTTGCGCCACAATACGGTTCTCAGGAAACAGCCCGAATTTGGAAACGCTGTCCAAAATGGTCAGAATATTCGTCTGCGGATAATCCTTTTCATAGAAACATTCGGAAAGCGTTTTCAGCATCACCAACTCGCGCAATTTGTAATTGTGCTGCAGGGTGTATTCCTTCGACATGGCATTGTAGATCGCAGAAGGGCTCGATTTCAGAATGCCCAGATAAATGCGGTTGTTTATTTCTGAATTGATTCGCGGGAGCAACTTTTCGTAAAAGTGACTGATATACTGGAAATAAGCCTCGCTCTGATAATAAACGGGAGTTGACCGGATATAGAAATCGTATTTTTCGTATTGATTTCTGCTTCCTGTAAAACGCAGGTCGTCCAGCTTTGCGATGGTGTATTTCCGGTGGTAGCCGAAGAATTTATCCACAGTATCTGCCAGGTAGTATTTTTCGACAGCCATTTTGAATGTATCCAGACGCGCCACGAAATACTTGGAATCCGCATTTTTTTTAGTGTAATAACGGGCTACAAACTCATCATTCCAACGGTTGAATTCCAGGATTTTATAATTGATGTCCTTTTTATCCAGGTTAAAAAACGAAAGCTCAATAAAGTTTCCGGAAGGATTGTAAGGATCGTATTGATTCTTTTCCGGAAAGAAAACTTCGTATTTCGCGCCCGGACTTGCATACAAATTTGCTTTGTTATTTGCTGCCTTCAAAATCAATTTCCGGGTTTCATCCAGGTTAAAAACCAGGTTAAAACTACTATCGGCTTTTACGGTCGTAGAAGCGATCCGTTCTTCTCTTAAGGTGATGAAATCGGAGATCTCGTACAATTCCACTTCTTTCCCGATATATGCAGGAGCATAACCCGTTATTTCGGTGATTGATTGTGCATGGATTCCGGTAAAACCGAAGGAAAACAAGAAAAGGAGAAGCGCATATTTGTTCATGTCTAATTAACGAGTTGTTCGAAATTCGTTACATACTTATCAATTTTCCCGCCATTTTTGTAGATCTCCCGGATAATCGTTGCATTGATCGCAAACAGGGAAGTATCCGGAATCAGGAAAACGGTTTCAATCTCGCTCATCGAGCGATTCATCAAGGCGATCGGAACTTCGTAATTGAAATCTTTCACATCTCTCAATCCGCGTAGAATGTAGTTACAGCCTTCATCCTTACACATATCAACGGTTAATTTTTGGTAGGTAATTACCCGGATTTTCGGTTCGCTCTCAAAACAGCTTTTGATGTGACTCAGTCTTTTTTCAAGCGGGAAGAGGTAGTTTTTACTGGAATTCACGCCAACCGCGATAACGATTTCGTCAAAAAGATCGAGACCTTTCCGGATAATGTCTTCGTGACCTTTGGTGAAGGGATCAAATGATCCCGGAAAGCAAGCACTTTTTTTCATATCAATTGAATTGAAAGAAACTAAAGTAAACATTACCGAAGTTTCGTGTTTCTAAATATCCGTCTTCCCCGGTTAAATCTGTTTGTTTTCCATGTTCGATCAAACAGATTCCGCCTTCGTTCAACAGTTTTCGTTCACGGATCAAACGTACCAGGTCTTTGTGGAAAGTTAAATCGTAGGGAGGGTCAGCAAAAATCAGGTCAAAAGTATCTGCACATTGTTCCAGGTAATTCCGAACCTCATTTTTGGTAATCAGCCATTCATCTTCAATTCCGAGTTCCTTTTTCAGTTTGTACATGAATTTGACACACACAGGATGTTTGTCTACAGAAGTCACATTTCCTGCTTCCCTGGATAAAAATTCCAGCGAAATATTTCCTGTTCCTGCACACAGATCGAGGATATTCAGATCCAGTAAACTGTACCTGTTTTCCAGAATATTGAAAATCCCTTCCTTGGCAAAATCAGTTGTTGGTCTTGAAGGAAAACTTTTCGGGGGACTGAATCTTCTGGCCTTATAAATGCCTCTTACTATACGCACAATGTTTGAAATTGAAGGTGATTTGAAGTTTGTATTTCTATTTTAACCGGTTCGAAAAGATGGATTCGTTTGAGCTGTGCTTCCAGTTTTTTCTGGATGCTTTCTACCGAATCTCCGGTTCCGTGAATAAACAATTCGTTTTTGGTGTTGATCTGAAGTTGGGTGAATACGGTTGCGAGATGATATGCAATATCGTCTTCGTTTTGGTATTCCTGGATGCTGGTATGTACAATATTGCCGTCTTTCCGCACCACCAGGGAGAATTGCTCTTCGTGGATAATCAGGTGCGAACGCAGGGGAATGAGCGAACCGGTTGTTAAATAGCGCAACACATGAGTCAGTTCGTGCTGGATCACGATTCTCGGAGCTTTCAGAATCAATACGGACTTTACCCACATCGGAAGCTGGTAGACGATTACAGAACTCCATTCCGGTAAGCGGTTATAATCCACATCACTTTTGGAAACGTTCTTGTGTACGGAATACTGTAACAAGGTTTCCGGATTGGACGCCGCAAAGAGCGAGTTCGGAACCAGACAAAACTCCTGTCCGAAATAAGCGCAGGAGAAATTTTCAAAACGATCCAGGTTCCCGATTTTTTCGATGACTTGTGTCAATACTTCTTTATAGCCGGCATCGGTTCTTTTCGTGCAAACGGCTTTTTCCAGTAACTGGATTTCACTTCCTGCAAGTTGGAACGCTGCAATGCTTTGCTGAGTAATTTCTAGTATTAATTGCACAAACTCGTTTTCTACAAATATAGTAAAACTCAGCGGCCTTCATCCGCTAAAACTGCGTGAGCTTGCTTTAATTCGTAATTCGGCATTCGCAATTCGTAATTGGAATACGTACTTTTATCGAATGAATTCAGCATCTTTTGAAGAGGAATGTTATCGGTTGATTTTATCTTTTTTCGGTCATAAACCAAACGAAGAACAGGAGGTTTTGATCCGGTATTTGGCTGAATTCACGTTTGAGCAGGAGAATCCTTCCTGTTTCATTCTCAAAGGATATGCCGGAACGGGAAAAACCAGTATTCTGGGAGCTTATATCCAAGCTTTGAATGTGATGAAACGGCGAACGGTGCTCATGGCGCCAACCGGGCGTGCGGCGAAAGTACTTTCCCTGCGCTCTAAAATGCCGGCAACTACCATTCATAAACGCATTTACTTTACCGGAGCCGGACCTGATGGAAGTGTGAAATTGCAATTGGTTCCGAATAAATCCAAAAACACCATTTTTATCATAGATGAAGCCTCGATGATCGGGGATTATTCGCTGCAATCGGATGGAAGCGTTTCGCGGAATTTGCTGGAAGATGTGTTTCAATATGCTTTAAGCGGTGAAAACTGTAAACTGATTTTACTTGGAGATGAAGGGCAGCTTCCGCCGGTTGGTTCGGATGAAAGTCCGGCGTTAAGTACCGCTTATCTCAATCAGCATTTCCCATTGGTTCATTTTACCGTTTACGGATTGACCTCGGTTGTGCGGCAGCAGGAAGATTCGGGAATCCTGGAAAATGCCACACGAATTCGGCAGGCTCAGGCTGAAGAAACAATTCCGCAGCTTGATTTACATTCTTTTGCAGACGTAAAAGCGATTCCGGGCGATGAATTGATTGAGAAAATAGAATCTGCTTACAGCAATTGTGGTACAGACGAAGTGATGATCGTCACCCGGTCGAATAAACGGGCAAATTTGTACAATCAGCATATCCGCAACCGGATTCTGATGATGGAAGAAGAGCTTTGTGGCGGAGATTTACTGATGGTGGTGAAGAACAACTATTTTTGGCTGGATCCGCTCAGTTCGGCAGGTTTTATTGCAAATGGCGAGTTGCTGAAAGTGCATCGCATCCGGAAAATAGAAACGGTTTATGATGTTCGGTTTGCGCATTTGGAAGTTTCACTGATCGATTACCCGGATCTGGATCGTTTTGAAGCCATTGCGTTTATGGACACGCTTTCTATCGAACAGCCGAACCTGGACCGGAATTTTCTGAAGAACTTGTTTTTCGAGATCGAGAAGGATTATATGCACGAGCGCAACAAACAGAAGCGCTACCAGGAAATCATGAAATCACCTTATTTCAATGCCTTACAAATCAAGTTTGCCTATGCGGTAACGTGCCACAAATCACAGGGCGGACAGTGGGCAACTGTTTTTGTAGATCATGGCTACCTGGAACCGGAGCAATTAGACTTTTCGTTCTTGCGTTGGTTATACACGGCAGTGACACGAGCCAGCGAGCAGTTGTATACGGTAAATTTGCTGGAAGAGCTTGTTGAAGTGAAAAGTTGAAATTGAAAAGGGAGTTAAAAGAGAAGGTTTAAAGAGATAAAACAAGATTTCTGTCCTGACTCTTGTCTCTGAAAGTTTTGACGCAATTCCGCAATATTACGTCCGGAAAATGAAATGTCTAAAAGGAGTTCTCGAAGAGCGCTCTTTGAAAATGAACCGGAAGAACCAGTCCTGAAAGATTCTTTATTCACAGGGTTTTAGCAGTCTAAAGAATGCAAATGAAGAAATTGATTATAAGGAACTGAATGAATCAAAAATAGTGGCGTAATTCCGCAATATTACGTCCAAAGAAAATTTAAAGCAAAACAAACAGATCAGGTCTTGACTCTTGTCTCCGAAAATCCTGACTCAATTCATCGGAAGTAAAAAAACATTGAACCGCGATAGCTGACAAAACAATTCACACAAATGTACCCCCCCCCGTATCGCGAAATAATAATCAAAAACAGCATCTCAACCCGCCAAATACGATTCAAGTATGGATAGAGCATAGATAGAGTATGGATTAAGTATAGATACAGTATTAAAATGTTATAGATTTAACATGCGATTTTAGGGCGTTTCAGCCGTTTTCTGCCCTCTTCAGTCCTGTTTTCCCGGGATCAGAAAGGAATAAGACCTTGAAATCCTAAAATCAAAACACATCACAGATGTGTGAAAACGACCGTAAAAAAAGAGTTCATCCCCTCCAATTACATCCCAATATCCTGGCTCTTCAAGTCTTGCCTCTTGATCCTTGACTCTAACTCTTTCAACCTCATCTACCCTTGCCTACCCCAATTTCGGGACGGCATTCGTAATTCGGCATTCGTAATTCGTAATTCGTAATTAAAGACTGCCCGATTTTTCTTCACGCAATTAGATTTACTCCCAAAAAAGAGGAATCCTCTTCCGGAAAAAGAACTTACTTGTACGTCTCCAAAACTAAAAAGAAGTATCAAAACACACAGTGAAACCCGTTCCACACATTTTTTAATTGGCAGGCAATACTTTTATTCCTACTTTCAAGTGATTAATTTTACCACATTTAACTGATACAACAATGACAAAAGAAATTTGGCTCAATTTACCTGTCAGGGACGTAGAAGCATCCAAAGACTTCTTCACAGCAATTGGATTTACACTCAAACCGGAACAATCTGCTCCGGGAGAAAGAGCTTGTTTTCAGGTAGGAAAAACAATTGTGATGTTATTTGCCGATTCCATTTTTAAACACATCAATGGAGGTTTGGCAATGAACGATACACAAAACACTGCTCAAATGCTCATTTCTTTTGATGCCGAAAGCACTTCAGAAATTGACGAATTGGCACAAAAAGTGAAACAAGCCGGCGGGAATGTTTTTTCCGAACCCGCAGAAAATCAGGGATGGATGTACGGATTTGCCTTTGCAGATTTAGATGGACACCGCTGGAACGGATTATACATGGATTTTTCAAAATTAAAAGCTTAAACTGTATGAAAGGAGTAAAAATCACATTTTGGGTAAGTACCATTTTAATCGGTTTGTTTATCATTCCGGGAGTCTTCTTTTTAAATGATCCGTTTGCATTGGAAGGAACCAAACACCTGGGATTACCGCTTTGGTTTCATTGGGAACTGGGAATTCTGAAACCAATCGGAGCGTTGGTGATCTTATTGCCTTTTTTCGGAAACAGAATCAAAGAATGGGCTTATTTCGGACTTTTCCTGGATGTTTGCTCTGCGTTCTATGCACTGGCCTGGGTAGACGGAATGAAAGGCTCTACCTTT
>NZ_JASLCN010000089.1 GCF_030151805.1 Fluviicola sp. | reverse complement strand
CCAGATGAAAGAAACCTCCTTCATAGAACAAAACAAAGAAAAATGGAAGAAATTCCAGTCTTTGGCTTCAAATCAAACCAGTGATCCTGAAGAAATTGCAGACTTATATTCCGATATCACGGATGATCTGAGTTATGCTCAAACGTTCTATAACAAACGGACGGTTCGCGTTTATCTGAATCAAATCGCACAGGGAATACACAATCTCGTTCACAAACAACGAAAAGACTCCTGGAAGAAACTGTTTTCCGTTTGGCGTGTCTCCATTCCTTTGGAAATTTACAGATCCCGCAAAAACCTCTTGTTTGCGCTGTTCGTTTTCATTTTCTGGGCACTCGTAGGAGCAATTTCCACACATTTCAATCCTGATTTTCCACGAATGATTATGGGAGACGGATACGTTGAAATGACTTTGAAAAACATTGAAAAAGGAGACCCGCTGGGAGTTTATCACAGCAGCACACAAATCAAAATGTTCTTTGATATTACGCTTAATAATATCACGGTGGCCTTCTACACCTTCATTGCCGGAATTCTCTTCACCATCGGTACACATATCCTGATTTTCAACAACGCGATCATGCTGGGAGCATTTCAATATTTCTTCCATCTGAAAGGGTTGCTGGTTGTTTCTTTTTTAGGAATCTGGATTCACGGAGCATTTGAGATCAGTGCGATTGCCATTGCAGGCGGGGCAGGAATTACGCTTGGAAACGGGTTATTGTTTCCGGGTTCGTATACGCGCTTACAAAGTCTGCAACTTTCAGCAAAACGCGGGTTAAAGATCATGATGTCGCTGATTCCGTTTTTGATTGCAGCAGGGTTTCTGGAAAGTTTCGTGACTCATAACTACCAGGAATTGGCAGATTGGTCCAAATGGGCAATCATTACCATTTCTTTTTCCATTATCATTTTCTACTACATAATCTACCCGATGATCGTTGCAAGACGTCATCCGGAATTAGTACATGAAAGTGATCCTCCGATCAAAACATATGTGAACGTATTCGACCTGAATAAGATCCGGACTTTCGGACAAATATTTTCCGACACCTTTTCCTTTTACAGAGTTCACATCGGAAAAATCATGCGTTACAACCTGGTATTCACGATTCCGATCATTATCGCAGTTGTTATTTTCCAGGATTTGGTTCGCTACGAAGATTTGACGCATCAATACGAATACGACTGGGCTTCCCAGTTAAGTATCATCATGGGATTTGATGTCAAATCTATCAGTGATGTTGTAGTAACTTTCCTCTGGACGATTATCCTGAGCATTTTTACGCTTTCGATCCTTTATCATTTTAAAAACCAGGAGCAAAGAGCCGACCTGAAAGCTTTCACAAAGTTCATGCTTCAAAAACTGCCGGGAACCTGGCTGAGTCTGAGTTTTCTTTTCGCGATCTTATTTTACCTTCCATGGTATTGGATGTTCCTCGTTTTGTTTGTCGCACCATTCTTCTGGCTTCAGGCTCCGTCTGTTGTTTTAGGAGAAGAGTCGTTCGGAAAACGTTTCGGAAACGGGTTCAGATACAGCGCTAAAAATTATGGGAATGTGTTACTCGGGATTTCCCTGATGAGTTTGGTTTTATTCATTTTCGCACAGCCAATTGCTGCTGTGTTCAGCTACCAGGAGGTAAATTTCATGCGCGAACCGGCAATGGAAGACTTTTTGGATAAATTAGCCGATTTCATCAAAAATGTTTCCCGCTATTACACTACTGATTTCATGGTTCCGGCAAATATTGCCCGCCAGATCGTGTATATCGCGTTCATTTTATTCTCACTTCCTTTCTTTGTGATCATGATGGGATTCCTTTTCTATACCTCACAGGAACAAACACAATCAACAGGTTTGAGAAAACAATTTGCCAACTTTGGAAAACGCAAGCGTTACCAGGAAACATCTTTGGATTTTGATTAAGTGGCTTTTACATATCGCTGTTGTTGTGTTTCCTTTGGTGCTTTCCGCTCAGGGCAATCCTTCCGGTGATGGAGCAAAAAAGGACAAGGAGCCGGGTACCCGTGAAAAGTGGGTTCAGCTTCGGGAAGAAAACGGATACAAACAATCCGAAAAGTATAAAGGTCCGGAATCCGATAATTATCAGAGCCCTTCCTCGATCAATGAATCTTCTTCGACAGGTTACGGAAGTTCAAACGGAACAACCAAGCCTTACCAGGGAAGTCCGTATTCTCCGAAAGATCTGGAACAGGGAAAAAGCGGAAGTGACGGCGATGGCGGAACAGGTTCCATCCAGGAAGATCCGAATATTGAACCTTCCCAACCGGTTGACGTTCCGGACTTCGATGCTCCGAAAGGGCCGAATTTGGACGGACCGGATATTTCCGGTGATTTTTGGAGATGGCTCGGAATCATCGTTCTGATCATTGCTCTTGCCATTCTAATCTATTTCATGGTCAAGAACAGAAGCCCGAGAGTAAAAACCATTCCGTTCGAAGCATTGGTTGAAGACCTGAATCCGGCAGAAATTACTAAAACCGAATTGGAATTGCGCCTGGATGAAGCTACAAATGAAGGAAATTACAAAGAATGTGTCCGGATTTATTTCTTGTTTGCCATGAAGGAGTTGATTCAGCGCAAATGGATTTTCTGGAAAAGGGAAAAAACCAATATGCATTACATCATTGAAATTCAGGGAAGACCCGGAGCAAGAGAATTTGAGCAAATTGTTTCCATTTACGACCTGGTTTGGTATGGTGATTATACCATTGATGCAAAAAGCTACGCAGTCATCGAACCAAAGCTAAAAGCTGCTTTCCAAAAAATTGAAAACGTCTGATGAACAAAAAAGTTATCATATCATTTTTGGCATTCGCACTTTTCATGGGACTGGTGGTTTGGTTTTTGGATGGCGCCGGCGCGAATAATACGCCCAAACACAAACCGAAACAATTCAGCTCAGATTGGAAAAAGGTTTATGACCTGAAAGATAAAAACCCGAGAAACATTGCCTTTTTCATGGATTTGCTGGATGTTCATGTGCAAGATTCCATTTACAATCTGAAATACTGGTCCGACCTGGAAAAGATTCCAAATCACGAGGAAGCAACGTATTTATTCATCGGTGATGATTTCGGGTTGAAAGACGAAGCCTACGATTCGATCATACATTATGCAGACAGCGGAGCAACTGTTTTTATCAGCTTCAATCACATTACAAACAATTTATACCAAAGACATTTTAAAGAAAATGCCTTTTACTGGGATTACAGCAAAGTGCTTTTTGCCTGGGTAGGAGATACAACGCTTCCTTTCTACCATGTATACGAAAATGACACGATCAATGAAGATTGGTATGCCTTTTCAGAAACGGAAATCATTGACACAAACTACCGTTCTTACTTGTTTGCGATGAAACACCCGATCGCATTCTACGAAAAACATCACAAAGGGAAAGTTCACTTCCATTCCGTTCCGGATTTGTTTGAAAATTATCAGGTCATTCAACCGAACGGATACGCACATACGCGCTTCGTTTTGAATAAAATTCCGAAAGACAAACCGGTCATCTTCCTCACGTGTGGAATTAACGTGCACGATTTCCAGGTCATTTCCAACGAGGATGCAGAATCTGACGGTGCCGAAAAAGAAGACAACTCGCTCATTCAGTTTATTCTCAAAAATCCGGCACTGCGTCTGGCATTCCTCTTACTCATCTTCCTGCTCTTACTTTATGTATTCTTCCGGGCAAAACGCAAGGAAGAAGTATTGGCTGGTTATACCGGAAAAAGAAACATGTCGCTGGCATTTGTAGAAACGCTTAGCTCCATTTACATTTCCCGGAACTCCCCGATCGGAGTGTTGCAGGTGATGCGAAAGAACTTCTACGCAACGATCAATAAGCATTTTTACGTGGACCTTTCCCGCAAGGAAAACATGGAACAAAACTTAGAGAAACTGATTGCGAAAGTTCCGTATGATTCTGAAAAGATTACGGATATTGTTCAAAGCCTGGATTCCCGGAAAAACAATGTCGACAACCGGCACCTGGGAATGGTTTATGCAAAAATCCGGGAGTTTTATATCGGAACGGGAATCATTCATCCGACGGAAAAATTCGTAGCATCCGATAAAGAGATTTCATTGGACAAATCCCTGTTTGTAGGTGCGTTTATCCTGTTAAACGGGTTGCTTGCACTGATGCGCGGATTGTATCTTCTTACTTTAGGAGGAGGAATCGGGATGCTGTTCGTGATTCCGGCAATGTTCCTGATTTATTTTGCATCCCGGTACATTCGTATTCCGGTGGTGACAATTAAAGCGAACGAGATTGTGATTTATGGATTGGTAGCCGGAAAACGGGTTGTCTCTTTAAATCAAACGATTCGTTGTACGATTGAAAAAAACCGTGTTGTCTTCGAATGTGAAGATGGAAACACGTTTATTATACGTCAAAGCTTGCTTTCCAAAAGAGCAAAGTCTGCTTTGAATCAATTTGTAGAATTCATTAAACTTCATAAATCATGATCCAGGAAGGAAATGACGATTTAGCGGCATTCATGCCAGGCAACGAAGATCAGTCAAACGAATCTTCAACGAATGCTGCTCCGCAAGAGCAAGAGAGTCTTTTGTCTCAGGAAGAATCTGCACTAAAAACAGAAGAAACAACTTCCTTTGTTCAGCGCGACCAAAGCGAATTGATCTGGGTTGCAGAAAAAGTGAACCGTGTTCGCGAAGAAATGCGCAAATACGTGATCGGGCAATCCGAAATGATTGAATTGCTTTTGGCGGGAATTTTCTCCAACGGACACATCTTGCTTGAAGGTGTTCCCGGAGTTGCAAAAACCTTGTCTTCCAAAGCGCTTTCACGAGTACTTCACGTAGATTTTTCCCGGATCCAGTTTACTCCGGATCTGATGCCTTCCGACGTAATCGGAACATCGGTTTTCAGCATGAAAGACAGCTCATTTAATTTCAAAAAAGGTCCGGTTTTCTCAAACATCGTATTGATTGATGAGATTAACCGCGCTCCTGCGAAAACCCAGGCTTCTTTGTTCGAGGTCATGGAAGAACGACAAATTACCTATGACGGAATCCGTTACGACATGTCCTTCCCTTTCCTTGTCATTGCAACACAAAACCCGGTTGAACAGGAAGGAACCTATAATTTGCCGGAAGCGCAATTAGACCGTTTCCTGTTCAAGATCAAACTGGATTATCCTACATTGGAGGAAGAAACGTTGATCCTGACGCGATACAAAGAACAAATCAAAGCTCCGGATCTGGAAGATATCAAAGCCGTATTTACAGCCGACGAACTTCGAAAAGTACAGTCAGTGGTTGAAAAGATCATTGTTGAAGACCGTTTGATCCAGTACATTGCTCAAATCGTAAACAAAACGCGTAATCACTCCAAGTTGTACCTCGGAGGATCTCCGCGTGCTTCTTTGTCTATTTTGAAAGCTGCGAAAGCTTTTGCTGCTATTCGCGGAAGAGATTTCGTGACGCCGGATGATATTCAGTTTGTGACAATCCATGTATTGAATCACCGTTTGATTCTGACTCCTGAGGCTGAAATGGAAGGAACGCATATCGAAGAAGTGATTCGCGAAATTGTTCAAACAATTGAAGTTCCACGTTAATGAAATTACTCGCAAGTTTACATCTCACACGTTTCTTTTTCCTCGTTGCAGGAGTTGGAATTGTGCTTGTCGGAGGAGCATTTTTTGCGCCCTTCCTTGGAGTTATCGGTAAAACAATCCTTTTTGTGTTGCTTTTTGCCCTGATTCTGGATGTGTTGCTTGTAAACCTGTTTAAAGAACCGATTCGTGTGCAGCGTAAATACATGCAGCGCATGAACCTCGGAGACGAAAACAAAGTGGTTGTTTCAGTTTTGAATCAAACCGCTCAACCGCTCCAGGTTGGTATCTATGAAGGTTATCCGCTCTTCATGCAAAAGCGTTCCAGGGTTTGGAACGTGGTCCTGCTTCCGAAAAAAGTAAAAGATTTCACCTATTCGTTTATTCCTACCGAACGCGGTGAATACGAATTCCGGGATGTCGTTATTTTCGTACGCTCGACCCTTTTCCTGGCTCAACGACGCATCATTATTCCTTTGGTAGAAACCATCGAAGTATATCCTTCTGTTCTGCAAATGAAACAGTACGAATTGAAGGTATTCAATCAGCAAACGGTTTCCCAGGGAATCAAAAAAGTGCGACGCATCGGAAATACCAGTGAGTTTGAGCAGATCCGCAATTACGTACAGGGTGATGACGTTCGAACAGTGAACTGGAAAGCAACCAGCCGGAAGAACGAACTGATGGTAAATCAATACCAGGAAGAACGTTCACAACCGGTTTATTGCGTGATTGACAAAAGCCGGCCAATGCAGCTGGCATTTCACAAAATGACCATGCTGGATTATGCGATCAATTCTACCCTGGTTTTCACCAATATCGCGCTTCGAAAAGGAGATCGCGCCGGACTCATTACCTTCTCAGATAAAATGGGTTCCATCGTTCCGGCAGAGCGAAATCAAGGTCAGTTGAAACGCATTCTCGAAAGTCTGTTCAATCAGAAAACACTGTTCAAGGAAGCAAATTTTGAGTTGCTGTACCAAACGATCCGTAAGCAGGTCAAAACACGTTCCTTGTTGCTTCTTTACACCAATTTCGAAAGCGAATTCGCTATGCGCAGAGCCTTGCCGATGCTTCAGCGCTTGAACAAGCGACATGTTTTGGTCGTGATCTTCTTCCAGAACAACGAATTGCAGGAATTGGCGCAACAGCCGGTTCATACGCACAAAGAACTGATCGAAGCTACGGTTGCCGACAAAATGTCGAACGTGAAATGGAACATTGCCCGCGAATTGCGCCAAAACGGAATCCAAACCATTCTTTCCAAGCCGGAAGATTTGTCCATTAATTCGATTAATAAGTATTTGGAGTTGAAGGCGAAGGGGGTGATCTAGAAGCGCCTAATTTCCATTAATTTCAAAAGATACGAATACTACAGACGCTCTTGTATTTTAGAAGCCAGCGCTTAAATGAGCCAAAGTAACTGAAGTAAAATCGAAAAATACATCATGAGAAAATTTATATTTATACTATCTATCTCTTTCAGCTTTCAAATAGCTGCACAAACATTACCTGACAAATTTGTTGATTTTTATGAAGAACTGGAAAGCGTTCCGTTTAATGAAAAATTTAAAATACTAGATAAGGCAATTAAAAATGCTCCTAATGAACCATGGTATTATTGGATGATGGCCAGTGTATATGATCTAAAAGGAGATAATGATAAAGCTATCGAAAACTTTGAAAAGTCTTTAAAGATAGACGCTAATTTCTCTGCAGCTCATGCTAGCTTAAGTCGTTTACTTCGATATAATTATATGGAAGACACAACGAAAATACTACAAGCTCTAGAACATATAAACACAGCGATAAAATTAGAGCCGAAAGAAGACTATTATAGAATTGATCGTGGTTACATCTATCTGTTATTGGGTAAGTTTGATCTCGCTGAAAATGAAGCAAACTACGCATTAAACCTTCCTGATTTTGATGTCATGGCGGCAGAACAATTAAAAATAGAAACACTTAATCTTGCTGGTAAAAAGGAGGAACTAAAAGAATTTGTTAAACAACATGATTTATCAAATGAAGGGGAATTTTTAGGAACTAACTTTTGCTTAATGCTAGCATCGGTTTACGAAGAAATTGGTGAACAAAATAAGGCATGTAAATTATATCATGGAGCTGCTGAGCCCTATTTAATAATGGAAGAGGAAATCCCTGAAGATATTTCTCAAAAGTTAAAAATTTGCAAGTAGTCAAATTAAATCAAGTAACTGTACCACTAACATCAACTAAAAGCAATAGGTAGAACAACCACAATCGAGAAGACTGTATTTCTCTGAAGGCTTTAAAAGCAACAAAAATGAAAGCACTATTTTCGTTCTTATCACTAATCCTTTTCTCATGCTTAGGAAACAATATCCGTAAAAGCAATCGTCTACCTAAAATTGACCAAACAGAAATTGAAATTGCTGAAATAAAGAAAAACCTGCATGATACAATCTCTGTTCAATTCAATGAAGAACAAATTTCCAAATTTGCAGATATCATCAATATGGATTCGCCAGCGGGGTTAAGAAAGGCGCTTCCTAAATATTGGGTATTTGTAAAATTTAAAAATGACTCTGTTATTCGTTATAAAATACTCGACACTTTCATCGGTGAAAAAGACTTATATGTGAAAACAAATCAAACAGCATATTTTAAAGAGGTCTATGAAAAAAACAAAAAGACGAAACATTCAATTTCTCTTAAATAATGCTTGAAATACATCTCCTTTTCCCAACCCTAAACCCCAATTCACTTTGAAAGTGTACCTTTACGCACATTGTGGCAATCATTGCGCGTAATTACAAAACGGCCAAAATGAAAAAAGAAAGGACAGCAACTCATTCAATAACGCTTGTCGATGATCCGACACCGGACAGGCGCATAAAAAGCGCTCATTTATTGCCGAGCCCGGAATCTCGCCTGGATTCCATGCTCGAAAAACCTCATCCGCTCAGTGATTCCGGTATTCCCTACCGCGATTTGACCAATCCTGAGACCAAAAGGGAAAGCATTCGTCAGTTGATTGACACATTGGATGTGAAACACAATTTGAGGTATCAGCGAACCCCGGATGACACTTATTGCAATGTCTATGCGTATGATTTTTGCTATTTCTCCAGGGTTTATCTACCAACTGTTTGGTGGACGGATGAATCGCTCGAAAAAGTGTTAAACGGAGAAGAAGTTGTACCCGTTTTTGACAAAACCGTTGAACGAATCTATTCAAGTGCTATCCACGACTGGCTTTTAAAATGGGGAGCTAGTTTCGGTTGGAAACGAATGACCGACCTGGATGAGATTCAACAGAAAGTAAATAACGAAGGTGGTGTTGGAATGATTTGTGCCAAACGAAAAATCAGAGGACTTTCGGGGCACATTGCACCCATTGTTCCGGAAACCAACACCAAAAAAGCATACCGGGAAAATGGAGTGGTGATTTATCCCTTGCAGTCACAGGCAGGAAAATTGAATTACAACTACTTTTCGAAAGCACGGAAAGACTGGTGGAATCATGAGCGGTATTCCTCGCATGTTTTCTATTACCATGATTAAACAAACATTGCTCAGCCAAACACTTAAATACGTTCATAATCCGATTAACATAAATGAAAGCAAATCAGAAACACAAATATTACTGGGGAATTGGATTAGAAAACGAAACCTACATGCAATTCGAAGAATCACTCAGTGTTTCTGGTGCATTTATACAAGAAAAAATCGGTTGTGAACGCTATAGCATTGATTACAGAACCTGCTACAAATCTGGAATTTTGGCAGATGTTCTGGAAAATGCTTTGGATAAAAACAAAAATTATACGGTGAGTCGGATGATCAATAGTCATTCGCTTGATAAACTGGATTTAAATTACCAACACAAGACTTTAGCAACGACCAAACCACCGGTCGACAATCCGGAATACCTTGGAAAATCAATTCTGGAGGCTTTTCTTGAAACTCAGCCGTACAATATTCAAAGTATGCTCACTCAAAAAAACAACCCGATGGGATCTGTAAACTTTGACGGCGACTCCATTGAATTTGTAACAAAATACTTTGAAAACAGAACAATCTCCGATTCTTGTGATGAACTGGCAGCTACGAAAAAATTATTCATCGATAAAATCAATGAATCATCGGTGCTAAACGGGAAGTTAAGCTTTCCCAATTACAACATCGGGCTCAACATGTTTATGTCCAACCAGGAACACCTGGTTCTGTTTAACAATGGAACGTATCATTTTCACATTACGTTGCCAACGTTAACAGAAAACAGCAGGATCATAGATTATCCCGGTTTCGATAAAATACACGCCAATGCCATTTATTTGTTGCAATGGTTCGAACCATTCTTTATAGCAACACTGGGCAGCCCGGATATTATGGGAGCAATGAGTACGAAGTATGATCTAAAAGAAAAATTCGCTTCCGGCTCCATGAGAAACGCCATGTCCCGCTACACCGGAGTTGGTACTTTCAACAAAGCGATGGCCAAAGGAAAGATTCTAACCTACCAGGTAGAAGAATTCAGAAAGCTCTTAAAGTTTGACAAAGAAGAAAATATTTGGTGGCGGGATCAGGTGGAATCAGAACTGGATTATGAATTGCTTTCTGATATCGGTTTGGATTTTAACCAGGAAAAAATGTATCAAAGCGGTTTCGAGTTCAGAAGCTTCGACGAATTCCCTGCAAGCTACTTAAATGATGTCCTTCTCGCGATTATTTTAATCTGTGAGCACTCTTTAAATCTTCCGGATGTAAGCTGGGGACACGACAGCGTGGTCTGGAACAATTTAGTTTTCAAATCGCTAAAAAATGGCCATTTGACGGAAATAACCGAATCCGAAAAGAACGAAGTTTTGGATTTGTTACACCTGAATTCATTCAAAACCGAATTTGACACAATCGGGATGCTGGACGAATTCTTCTTTAAAATCCTGGCTGTATTGCATGGAAAATACAAAGACGAAAACACCTGCATCGACCCGATGGTCGGTCAAAAAACCACCTCTGCCCCTAAATGGGATAATTTTAATAAATACCAGGTGGAGCAGCATTTGAAACAGATAAATGGTTTAGGGTAATTTGCTAGAAGTAATCTCAGATAAAAGCAAAAAATGAAAACTCACATCACATTTAAACTTTTAATCCTGTTAACATCCATTGGGCTGCTGTCAGGCTGTGATAAACATCGTGCAAAAAAATTATCAGGAACATATTCCTGCAAAGTAGCATATCACTATTGGGACATGACGCCATCAACTAGTGATTCTACCTATCAGGAAGATCTTGAAATAAAACAAAATGGCAAAAATGTAATCGTATTGGGAACTTCCATTCCGATTGATTCACTGTGGAAAGAAAAAGAATATTACGAAGGGAATGCCCACAATTACATCGAAGTATTGTTCAAAAAAGATAGCATCTACATTACACGTTCGAGTGGTGGATTAGGCGGAAATGCTTCCTGGAAGTACCGGGGAAGCAAAAAATAGGATTCGGATAGAAAGAATGAACATATGTGGAAAGCTGATTATTTAAATCTGGATGAACTCATTACCTTTCTGGTAGAGAAAATTGAATTTGATTCACAAAAC
>NZ_JASLCN010000456.1 GCF_030151805.1 Fluviicola sp. | reverse complement strand
GCGAATACAAATCACTGATCGCGGTGGCCGGTGGTGATGCGCGCAAGATGCTGAACCTGCTCGAAATGGTTGTCAACACCTTCTCCCCCAACGAAACGGCAGTTATCACGGATGAATTGGTGAATCAACTGGCACAGCAGCGCGTGCGTTACGACAAAGACGGAGAACAGCATTACGATATTATTTCTGCATTCATCAAATCCATCCGCGGGAGCGATCCGGATGCAGCGGTTTACTGGCTGGCCCGAATGATTGAAGGCGGCGAAGATCCGAAATTCATTGCCCGGAGATTGTTGATTTCGGCATCGGAAGACATCGGTTTGGCAAATCCGACAGCTTTGATCATGGCAAACAATACCTTTCAGGCTATCCAGGTAATCGGGTGGCCGGAAGCCCGCATTATTCTTTCGCAATGTGCTATTTACCTGGCTACTTCACCGAAAGGAAATGCTGCTTATATGGCCATTGATGAGGCGATTGCGGAGGTCAGACGGGATCCGAATGCGCCTGTTCCGCTTCATTTGAGAAACGCTCCGACCAAATTGATGAAGGATCTCGGATACGGAGCCGAATACCAGTATGCCCATAGTTTTCCCGGGAATTTTGTGTTTCAGCAATACCTTCCGGATTCATTGAAGGACCGCACGTTCTTTCACACCGGAAGCAGCGCGCGCGAGCAGGAAATTCAGAAGCAGCTTCAAACGCTTTGGCCAAATAAATTTAAGAAATGAGTCGCGTTGCTTACTATTTGTTCGTTTTGCCGTTGTCCAAACTTCCGCTTTGGTTCACTTACCGCTTTTCGGATTTGTTCTACCTGCTGCTTATTTCTGTTTTTCCTTACCGCAAGAAGGTGATCGAAGGAAATATTGCCCGCTCGTTTCCGGACTTAAGTCCTGCGGAACAACGCAAAATCAAACGTTCTTTTTATCGTCATTTCGCAGACATGCTCCTGGAAGGGGTTAAAAACCTGGGAATTTCCGAGAAGGAATTACAACGGCGTTTCATGATCCGCAATCCGGAACTGATGGAAGCTTTATATGAACAGCAAAAAAGCGTTTTACTGGTTTCTGCACATTATATGAACTGGGAATGGATGATTACCGGTCAGGATTTATTCTTTCCGCACAAAGCTGTTGGAATCGGGATGCCTTTGACGAGCGGATATTGGGATAAAAAGATCAATACATTGCGTTCGCGCTTTGGAATGCAGGTGATTCACGCGAAAATTGTGAAGGAAACGTTCAATTCGTATGTTGAGAAGGGAATTCCGACCGCAACGCTGGTTTTGAGTGATCAAAGTCCGGCAGATTCGATGAAAAGCTATTGGATGACGTTTCTGAATCAGCAGACGGGCATTATTTTCGGAGCGGAACAACTGGCAAACACGTACGACCAGGCGGTTGTTTTTTACCTTCCGAAGAAGATCAAACGCGGATATTACGAAGTAGAACTTCAGCTTTTAACGGACGAACCACGCTCACTTCCCTGGGGAGAAATTACGGAAACACATACGCGGTTGCTGGAGAAGCGCATTCTTTCTGAGCCCGGTCCGTGGCTATGGTCTCACAAACGCTGGAAACGCACTGTTCCGGATGATATTCCCAAACTAAAAGAGATACAACGTGAGAAATTCAATAGCCTTTTTAGGAAGCATCCTGATTTGTAGTCTTGGTTTCGGGCAGGAAATCCGTTCCATTGACACGCTTCATTTCACAACAGAAAAGTCGTATTCCCGCATTGTTGCGCGCTATTCCAAAAATGAACTGGTATTCGGAACTTCCAAAACCGGGGTTATTCTGTATAATGAAAAGACCAAACAGGTAAAAACACTGATTCAACCTGTTAGTTGCGGAGAGTTTCGTGACCTGATCGTAAATGGAAAAAAGATCTATACCTGTGTAAGTGGTGATTCCGCGATCATTTACAAAATCAACGGAAAAAAAATTACAGAACTCTATCGCGACAGGGGGTTCATTGATGACCTGGTTCTGAAAGGAAAACGAAATTTGGTGATGTTAAGCGATCCGTTAATTGAGACCAATTTAATTGTTACAAGAATCGACGTGAACAAATCCACCGTTTACGCATACGGCCCGTTTAAAGGAGTTAAGGGCGAGGCTTTTTATGCCGCAAGCGGAACCACCTCACAACTGATCGGAGAAACCTATTATTTCGTTTCGGGTGGTCCTAATAATGCCACATTTTACAGTGGCCGGATATTCGGATACGAGCCTTTGGCAAGTTCACAATTGCCTCTGCCAAAAGCAGAAGGCGCCGGTCCTTTTTCCATTTTTATGCTGGATGAGAAAAACGGAGTCATTGTAGGAGGAAACTATACCAAACCGAATATGTCTGACTCCACGGCGGTTTATACCACAAATGGCGGGTTGACCTGGCATCTTTCCGAAAAGCAACCGAACGGCTATCGCTCCTGCGTGACGGGAGATCCGACCATTCTCTTCTCTTGCGGAACAAACGGCATTGATTATTCAAGTGATGGCGGGAAAACCTGGAGTTTCTTTGCTGCCGGGAATTTTTGTGCGCTTCTTTTGGAGAAAAACACTTTGTATGCTACTACGAATAAAGGATATTGTTTGAGAATTCATTTAAAATTCAAAATGGAGAATTGAAAAGTTAAACTGCGCTATCGCTTGTTTGTACCGAAAGCTCAGCTTTCTCTTCTTTTCAATTATCAATTCTCCATTATTTTATTGCAGAAATTGCTGCCAGCAGTTTTTCTTTGCTTTGTTTTCCAACGAGTTTGCGCACCAATTTTCCTTCTCCGTTGATGAACAGTAAAGTCGGATAACCGGAAACGGTATATGCTTTTGAGATCATTGGTCCGTCTGCATCTTTTTCCGCATCGATTTTCAGGTTGATGAATCGCTTATTGAATTCTTTTCCTACTTCTGAATCCTGGAACGTCGTTTTTGCCATTTCTTTGCAGGGTCCGCACCAGCTGGTATGCACATCAATAAAAATGAGTTTTCCGGAAGATTGTGCCTGTTTGACTGCTTTTTCAAACGGAATTTTTGTGAATTTGATACCGGAAGCTGCCATTGCCGATTCTTCTTTGGATGTATGAAACGAAAAGAGAAGCAGAGAGATTCCTAAAAACAGGACGATTGGAAATTTCATATTTGTGTTTTTATGTGTTGTTCTTTTTCTAAAATTACGAATTGTGAATCAGATAATTGTGTTTCTATTTGTTTGTTCCCGGAATAGAAATAGCGGATTGCGCATTTTTGAGAAGAGGATTTGAGGCAAAAGACAAGATTTGAAGGGTCAGGATTTTGAAACGGATAGGGACAAATTGGTCTCAAAAACGGCTGAAACGCCCTAAAACCGCATGTTAATTCTATAACATTTTAATACTGTATCTATACT
>NZ_JASLCN010000508.1 GCF_030151805.1 Fluviicola sp. | reverse complement strand
ATTCAATATCAAGGTCAGAAAAACTATTTGAATCAAGCGCATTTGCTCTTTGAACAATTCCATTCTGTTCCAATATATTGAGCATCCCTTTAAGAAAATCTATGTCCATAGATAGATTAGTAGACATAAAAAAAGGTGCTCGTTCAGTGTAAGAACTATTTTTTTATCTCTTAAATATTCTAAGATTTTTAATATTTGAATATTATGGTTATCAATGTCTTCCATTCATTTAAAATTAGGAAGGAATAATTAATTGGAATCGTTTTAGTTGAAAACTCTTCAAAAAAATTTGTTTCGTTTTTCAGAACTATTTATTCATAAATGTGAGTTATGAATGAGTCAAAAATAAGAGAATATGTAAGAGGTATTTTGAAGGAATGCATCGAAGAGCAGAGGCTTGAAGAAGACAACCTAGTATCACAAGACGAACTGGAGGAATCTAATAAAGAGACTATTGATGAAGATAGTTAAATTAGAGACAAATTAATTTCTTATGAAACCCTATCAAAAGAAAAAGAAACTCTTCAATATTTTCTCACAAAACTTAAAGTGGTTCCTAGAATATCCACGTATCGAATTGGTAAGTGAGGATGGAAAAAAAATCACAGATGGATATGTTTGTCCATTATGTTTTTGTTCCTTTCCTGAAGAAGCTTTAGATAATACTTTTGAAAATCCCTTAACATTAGAAGACGTTCCTCCGAAGTCTCTTGGAGGAAAAGTTAGAACACTTACCTGCCGCAAATGCAATAGCGAAGCTGGACATAAAATAGATGCACACCTAGCAAATCAACTTCAATTGGACAATATGTGGAAGGTTAATTCAGAAGTAAGAGCAAGGTTTACTTTAGGGGGAAATAAAGTTAATGGTACATTTTCTATGACCGAAAAAGGAGTGGTATTCAATTTACTTACAGAAAACTCTCACCCTATTCAAAGCAAGAAGTTTATTGAAGATTTAAAAAATGGGGCTATGGAAATAAGTGGTGCTAAGCTGGAGTTTTCTCCTCTTGTTAAAGCAGATTTGCGAAGAGCTGAATTAGGTCTTTTAAGAGCTGCGTATTTATATGCATTTAGCGAATTAGGTTATGGTATGATGCTAAATGGTGGGATGACTAAAGTTCGGGAACAATTGATGAATCCTGAGAAGAAAATTCTTCCAGGTGTTTTTTGGTTTAAGTATGATTTTTCAGATGACTTATATGGGTTTAATATTATTCGTGAACCAAAAGAATTACGCTGTTATTTAATTATATTTGATTTAATTACAAAGTCTGGAAAGATGCAATGTGCGATTGCGCTACCAGGTCCATCGTCTCCAAGTATTGGGATTTATGAAAACATCGAAAAGATACTTGGTAAAGATGAAACAGGTGATACTACAATTAAAATAGAACATATACCTACAGAAGATTTTCTATTAGAAAAGCAATTTACATTTGTAAGCAACTACTGGTGGCAGGTGCATTGTACTTGAAAAAATCTATACTTTGTCTCTATAATATTTATCACCTTTTTTGACTTCTGAAGCATCATTTTCTTGTTCAACAAACTGCATTTTAATTGGGTCAAATATCCCAACCATTGTTATTAATTCGGCATTTCTACTCCATGCCATTATTGTAATGTAAAAAGGCTTTCTATTATGTGTGATATAAAATTTTGGGTTTATAAATAATCCTTTCCAAAGGACCTGATTAGATGTATAGCCTAATGAGTACATATTTCCATGAGTGTGAGACGTATCAACTTCATATACTGGATGAACTGCTGCAATTCCAATTATTTGTACCGTGTATGATACTTTCTCTGTAGGATAAGGAGAAATGTTACTAATTGACATCTTGCAATTAATCTTTTCATCATTTATTATTTCAAAATTGAACGTTAGATTCAACTTAGGTTTTTGCCTTCTAAAAAACAATGCTTCCACAACACCATGAGGCGCGGGTTTAGCTTCGCGTTCCAATCGAATATAGTATCTACCATCTTCATTACTTTGATGCGGAGGTGTGAAACTTTGTGGTACCTCAACAATAAAATAGCTTCCTTCTTTAGAATGGAATTCTTGAATTTTGATATTAGTTGGAGACGGAGAAATGTTACTTACAATTTTGGTCATAAGCCAATCTTTACCTCTAAAGTTTGAAGGTGTTAATTCTCCTTGGCAAATAGTTACTTCTGTTTTTGAGGTTGGCTTCTTTTTTGCTTCTCTTGGTGTTCCAATAATAAGAATACCACCTTCAGTGTTTAGAAAAGCACAAACCTCTTTATAGACATCATCAATAGATACACCACCAGATTTAAATTCCAAAAGTGATGATTCTTCTTGTTCTTCATGGAAGAAATTTTGCAGGTCCTCGAATGTGATTTCGATTAGATTTTTTCCAAAAATGAATTCACTAAGCATATTTTTTTCTGTTATTTTATTTTTCTCTTGAATTTCCTCTTTTCCTTATTTATCTTCTTAATATGGAGAATAATAGATACGAAAATTGTAAAATTACCATTGAATTAAATGGTAAGCCAATATTTTGCGCTGGATGGCAGGATATTAATCTATCAAAAAATAAAGAAGATGCAGCTCTTGCACTTGCAATCATCAACAAGTATAGAGAATACTTAAACGGGTTTACAGATGGTATTAAATTTCAAGAGACTGTCAAAACTATATCTTGAGTTGTGTAGCAGAGTAGCCTATTGGTAAAGGACCATCTTTATTCGTGTCCTCATCATTAGCGTTTCGAACTTTAAATGTCACAAAATAATGGGTTTCTGTCACTGAGAAACTTGGTTCTCCTTCAGCAATGAACTTGCCCTTATATTCGCTATTTATTGATGACCTTATACTTTCAAAGTCAATCGACAATTCCATTGTTTTGTAAGGTCCCCAGTTTGAGTAATGTTCAATCTTTGTTGTAATAAATAGTGTTTCAGCCATAATGAATAGTGTTTTGATTCACTCAAAATTATCATTTTAATTCAAAATCACATCAACCCTCAATCCTCCATTTCTGATATAACAATCAAAAATTTGGTAGCGTACATTCGAAACTTGCATTTTTTCATGCATAGAGGAATCTACATCAATTTCTCTTCCATCAATTGTATCAGGAGTGAAATTAGTACCAGGATGACCTATTTCAAACAAATTACAATTGTGTAGTGCAGATAAAACCTTCATTCTCTTTCTGAATCCTCTGCTCTTTTTACTTTCAAAAAGTTCCACAATTACATTAGCTCCTTGAAAGCCAACAACTCTTTGATTCCTCAAAAAATGAAGAATATCAACTAATCTAAATACTTCCATCACGCTGCGATTTTAGGGTTAATAATAAGGTCATTATATCTGAGGCGCTTACCATATAAGCCGTCCAAGAAAGTATCCACTTTTTCAAGCTCTGAAATACCACGAATATTCTAGCGGAACTGATGTTCTTTGGCATAACGTTTTAGGTGGTGAATATCCATGTGGAAAATTGTTCCAAATACGAAGCGTTCCCAGTGCCCCCAGATACCATCTACTGTATTAGTGTGAACGTCACCCCGCACAAATTCTTTCTCTTTATGGTTTACTGATTCTCTGCCAGAGAAATCACTTTCAATGCCATCATATAAATTGGCTTCATCTGTGTAGATGAAAGAAGTGCTATCAATGTGTCTGCGCAAGATTGGAAAGATGTTCTTTTTGGTTCTATGTTTTTCACCTTTTCCTAGTACTTCAATTATAACTTTTCCTTTTCGCTCAGCCATCCCCAAGAGTATCTTGGGTTGATAGTAAGGCACCTTCTTAGGAATTTCACTTGATTTTCTTCTTGGTCCTTTTTGCCCTCCACTTTCTAGTGGATAACCACGAAGTCTTCTTCGTTTCCTTTGGCTCAGACCATGAATTGCTTCTTGTGCTTCTTCGTGCTTCTTCTTTTTCCTTTGAAGTCTTGTATCCCTTCGGATGTCTGGACTGATGTATTTCTCATCAACCTCAACAATCCCATTTAGAATAGTATTATCGTCATCAGTTATAACTTTTCTGAGTCTATGAAGCATAAACCAAGCTGTTCTCTGCTCAACTTCAAGAAGTTTAGCTAGCTGACAACTGCTAAGACCTCTCTTATTTGTTACGAAGAAGTAAATCGCTCTAAACCATATTCTCAACTTCAGATTTGAAGACATGAATATTGTATTTGTTGTGAGTCTAAATTGCTTCTTGCAAGCTGAGCACTTCCAAATATTTCGAGTTGTAATGAAGTAGTTCATATATTGGTTTTTGCAATGTTCACAGGTTGGTACACCTTTCCATTTATGGTCTATGATGTATTGCCTGCACTTCTCTTCGGTTCCGAACCGCCTATCATGACTTTCCAGTCCGTATTTGTCTTTTTTTGTTTCCATGATTTCTTGATTTTTTCTCTGCTTTTCTGATATATTCTGAAATGATTGATTCTCTTAATTCCTGTGGCATTGACTTAACAAATTCATTGTCCAGGAGTGCTGCGTTCCTGAATAAGTTCAGGATTAAGCCATATTTTTTTTCACTCTTGATTTCTGTTGAGTGGACGATTGCTAGAGCCTCTTTTATGGTCTCAAAATCCCTTTGACTTTGTAAGTCAAGGAAAAGCAATAGCTGAAATATTTCATAGTTGTTCATACACTATTTTTTGATTGGTAATTTGACTAAAAGCAAAAGGGGAATTTCAAATGAGATTCCCCTTGTCTAAACATGAGCGTACAGCAATACACTGTTTATGAAAAACACCTATGTACTTTGCATATCATGTGGGGATTAAACATTTGCATTTATGGTTAACTTGCTTGTTTGAATTCGAGCATTGGAATATCTCCAACTATTTCTCCGCCAATTGCCTTTATACTTCCATAAAAATCAACTGTACTCATTAGAACCTGCTCTAGGTGTTTTGCTCTGCGCTTCCAGAGAAGTTGCATCTTCAATTGTTCATCGATATGAGAATCTTGAAGTTGTTTGAATCCTTCAAGTATGGATTCAAAAGTTGCTTTGAAGTCTGCAGAAGTTAAGTACCCATAGAGCAAGCTCATCTTGTCCTTTTTGTTAGTTTGGGTTACAACAATTGAGTGCGTTTTGAGCAGACCATATCTTAGCAAAAGAGAAAGGTCCCTCACATTGGTCAGCGTGGTTATCCAAACGCCATCGATTAATGCATACTTTCCTTCAGCTTCCTTGGGCATTGTCTTTGTCACAATGACCATCAAATCTGCCTTTGCTACCAAGTTATCTTGGCGTAATTTTTTGGTAAAGGCTGGACTCCAAGCCTTAGTGTTTTTCGCTTCGTAAATGATTTGCCCTACAGTTTCACCTTTACTAGTGCGGACTACCTGTAAACAATCCGCCCCTTTTTGCCCCTTTTTTATCTCATCTAATGTGTCTGTTGGATGAGCCTCTCTCAATATATCTTCAAGGACCAATTCATGAGCTTCACCTTGGAGTTGCATCGAGCCTTGAGAAGCTCTTCGTTGAGCATCTTCTAGCTTTTCTTTAAGCTGGTCAATTATGGTTTGTTTCTCTTTTAACTGTAGGAAGCTCGCAACCTGTAATTCTTCTTTCATAGAAGTTTTTGCATTCTGAAGGCGCTCAGTTAACTGCTGCTCCATCTTGAGATGAATTGCTGCTTCTTTCTCTTCAAATTCACGACTGAGACGAGCCATTTTGGACTTCAACTGATTATGCTCTACAAGTTGTGCACTTTTTGCATTAAGCTCATTTTCCAGTTCTTTAAGTTGTAAGGATTTTTCTTCCTGAATTTCCTTTCGGATAGATTCTCGAATCGACTCTTCTCGTGAAAGCAATTGAGCTTTTACTTTTTGCTGAATCAACTGGTCCACATCTTCTTTTTCTTGAGAAAGTTCAATCTGAAGTTTGGCATAATGCTTCTTCTCTTGGTTGAGTTTTTCTTCCCGCACTTTGAGTTCAGTTTCCAGGTCATCACGAACTGATTGTGCAAATTGATTGATAAGTAATTCATCGACACTTAGGGTCGTGTTACATTTAGGACAAGTAATATCCCTTTTTGATGAAGTTTTCATAATAATAAAAAATTAAGGTTAAACAATCCGACCAACCGACTTTCGTTTGGTACTCTTCACATTTCCTCCGCCACTTTGTCTAACCTTAATTTTTTAGGTAGAAAGTTGACTTGTTGACAAGAACCTTTCCTGTCGACAATTTATTATACGCTAAAAATTTCAATATGTTTCAAAATTGATACATTTTTGATTATATTTACTAACAATAGAAACGTTTTGTTGTTTTAAGCGTAAAGAATGTTATAACATTTAATGAGATGGAAAACCACATTTACTTATCGCGTTTAGGCGAAAAAATTAGGGACCTTAGAAAAGACATGGGTAGAACCCAAGAGGAATTTGCACAGGATATTGGAGTATCAAGATTGGTGGTCTTAAAAATAGAAGCAGGAAGTGCTAATAGCTCCATTACTCGCCTTCGGGATATTGCTAGAGCATTGAGAGTTGAGCTGAAGGATTTAGTAACTTTATAGTTATGGATAAAACCAAAGCAGGAGAAATAGCATTAAGTGCTACAGAATCATTTCAAAGAATAGTTCTGGGTTTTTTACCTGGAGGACATGTTATTGACGAATTTCTAAATTTCAGAAACAATCTGAAGCAGCAAAGAGTTCTAAAATTCTCTGAGAATGTAAAAACAGCACTTGAAGAGCTCACTGATGAAGAAATTGATGAGTCAAATTTTAAAAGTGAGGACTTTGTTGATATTGTCGAGATGATATTCACCAAGGTTCAAAACACGAAGTCTGAATATAAGCTAGAACGCTTTCGAAACATCTTGGTAAAACAGCTTATTGACCCACAACCTGAAATGGATATGATTTTCAAATACGTCAAGCTTCTTGATGAATTGAACGATGTACAGATACACATCTTAGATGACTTTAGATTTTGGCAAGGACAGAAAATCATTAGTATCATTGTTGCTTATGAAGGAGAAGATGGACCTAAGTATAAAGATGATTACATTATAAAAAGGATTTCAGAAAAAGTCGGGTACGATGTTTCAAAATCTGAAACAGAATATTTCACCAATGAATTGGTAAGTTTAGGACTTGTTCGCAATGATAGCAGAGTAATTACTGCGATGGGAG
>NZ_JASLCN010000406.1 GCF_030151805.1 Fluviicola sp. | reverse complement strand
ATCAGGTATTTCATTTCATACGGAACACCCGGCATCGAAACAAAGATGGTTCCGTCTTTCTCAAACCACATTCCGGGAGCCGTTCCCTGATCATTGAAAAGTACCTCACACGATTCGGGAACCATTGCCTGAAGTTTGTTCACTTCCAGCATCGGGCGGTTTCGTTTGACGAAAAACGATTCCACATGACGCAGCACCTGCTCGTCTAAAACCAGGCGTGTATGAAAATACGAACACAGGACTTGTTTCGTAATGTCATCCTTAGTAGGTCCGAGTCCGCCGGTGATCAGAACCACCTGGCTTCTGTCGTGTGCATCCCGGAGCGCAGCCGAAATAGCTTCCCATGAATCGGAAATCGTGGCAACATGCGAAACCTTGATTCCGTTATCTGCTAATTGAGTTCCCATCCATGAAGCATTCGTATTGATTGTCTGTCCGATTAAAAGTTCATCTCCGATGGATATAATTTCAACATGAATCATGGTACTGTTTTTGAGCATAGACAAAATTATTCTTAAGTTTGAACATAAAAAATAATCCATGAGAAAATTCACAACAATCTTGGCATTAAGTAGTCTTGCGGTTGGTTTATCTGCTTGCGAAACCTTAAAAGAAGCAGCAAGCACCATCAATACCGGAACAAGTACAACCCCTTCATTGACCAATTCGGAAGTGATTTCGGGATTAAAGGAAGCATTGACGGTTGGGATTCAAAATTCGGTGAATCTAACTTCCATAACGGACGGATTCCTGAAAAATGACGCGATCCGCTTACCATTTCCTGCAGATGCCATCAAGGTAAAAGAAAAAGCAATGGATTGGGGATTGGGTTCCCAGGTCGAAAAATTTGAAACAACACTGAACAGAGCAGCCGAAGAAGCAACAAAAGAAGCTCTACCGATCTTCAAAGACGCTATTTTGAATATGAGTATTTCGGATGGTTTTGCCATTTTGAACGGCGGAGACGGCGCTGCGACCAAATTCCTGAAAGACAATACAACCTCCAAACTGGTTGCTGCATTTTCCCCGAAAGTAAAAGAAGCGATCTCTAAAGTAAAACTGACAGAATACTGGAACCCGATCATTACCAAATACAACGGTGCAATGAGTTTGACAGGTGGAGAAAAAATCAATCCGGATCTGAATCAATACATCACCGAAAGAGCAATTTCCGGGTTGTTCCAAATGGTTGAAAAGGAAGAAAACAAAATCAGAAAAGATCCTGCCGCACGTGTAACTGATTTGCTTTCTAAAGTTTTCGGAAGTATCAAGAAATAATTAATAATTGAAAATGCAAAATGAATAATTGAAAAGTCGAAGAACATTTTTTAACTTTTCTCTTCTCACTTTTGAATTTACTTTTCAATTTTAAACTGTTCAATTCTCAATTCACATGAAGTATCCTGCGTCAGAACTGGTATTAGATTCAAAGGGAAATGTCTATCATTTGGGGATTTCTCCCGAACACCTCGCCGATCATGTTTTATTAGTCGGAGATCAAAACCGCGTGGCTGCTATTTCGGCATTTTTCGATGAGATCACACATCAATCGGAGCACCGCGAGTTTGTTTGTCATACCGGATATTACAAAGGAAAACACATCACCGCTTTGTCCACAGGAATCGGGACAGACAACATTGATATTGTCATTAACGAACTGGACGCTTTGGTGAACATCGATCTGAAGGAACGCAAAAACAAAGAGCAAATCACATCTTTAAACCTGATCCGGATCGGAACCTGTGGCATTCTGCAGGCAGATATTGATGTACACAGCTATATTTTATCAAGTCATGCGGTCGGCATTGACAATGTGGCGCACTTCTACCCGATTGCATTCAGTGAGCACGAGAAAGAATTAGCGCGCTCCCTGGATTCATTTGTAGGTTTCCCGAAGGAAATCACGCCCTACTGCGCAGAAGCTTCAAAACAACTCTTAGATCAATTCGAAGGACCTGAAACCCATCGGGGAATCACCGTAACCAGTTCCGGCTTTTATGCACCACAGGGAAGATCTCTTCGCCTTGGAACAAGAACTCCTGATATCAATGAAAAGCTGGAAGCATTTTCTTTCGAAGGGCATCGCGTGGTGAACTTCGAAATGGAAAGTTCTGCCCTGTTTTCACTTGGAAAAGCCATGGGACATCAATGCATTACGATTTGCCTCGGAATCGCAAACAGACCCCGGATGGAATTCAGCAAAGGATATGAAAACGAAATGAATCGTTTGATTCAATATGTATTAGACCGAATCTGATCTTACTCAATCGGATACTTTCGTTCATATTCTTCCGGAGTTAAATCATCTCCGTTATTACCATCCAGAATGGTCACTTTGAAATTATTCTCGCGCACCTTCACATTCATTTTGATGATTTTCGTGTTCCCGATCTGCTGAACAACCTGGAACCAGTAATACCCGTTCTTCCCATTCAACAGATCCTTACTCAACTGCAAAGAAACCTTCTGGTTTTTTCTTTCGGCTGCAACCTGTAGTTTTTTGACAATTTCCAGGTTATTTACCAGTTCATACGCCTTATACTCAGGAGAATTCTGATTTGCCTCCACTTTGGCTCCGGCTTCTTCCTTTTCTCCGCAGGAACTAAACGTTCCGACCAGCAGAGCACCAACCAATATCAACGAGAAATACTTCATGACTTTCATTTAGTTCCTAAAATAGGGAATAAATCTCAATCTGCCTCTTTCGAAACCGGATGAAAGCAAAAAAAGGCCGGTAGCAATTACCAACCTTTCCGCTATTTATTTT
>NZ_JASLCN010000376.1 GCF_030151805.1 Fluviicola sp. | reverse complement strand
AAATTTGTGCATTTGCGGTAAACATTAAGTCTGGATGCACATTGTGATTAATCCCTGATGCATCGCGCCTCAATATGGTGGTTAAATAAAAAATCCCGCCTTGGTTTAACCAGGACGGGATTTCATTATTCTAAAAGAATGTGAGATTACTCTCCTCCTTCCATTTTTTCTTTCAATGCAGCTAAAGCATCCAAATCACCTAAAGTTGATTTCTCGTTACTTTGGTTGATTGCTTTAACAGCCTGAGATGTAGAAGAACCTGCTCCTGCTGCACCTTTCTTACCAGCTGCAGGTTTTGCCGTTTTCTCATCTGTTCCTTCTTCGAAAGTACGTGTATGAGAAACAACAATTTTCTTAGATTCTTTGTTGAATTCGATCACTTTGAAATCAAGTGTCTCATCAACTTTAGCGTTGCTTCCGTCTTCTTTACGTAAGTGCTTAGAAGGACAAATACCTTCAACACCGTAAGGAAGAGCTACGATACCCGCTTTATCTTTTGTTTCGATAATAGTACCCTGGTGGACAGAACCTTCTCCGAAGATTGTTTCAAACACATCCCATGGATTTTCTTCCAATTGTTTGTGTCCTAAAGAAATACGACGGTTTTCACGATCGATTTCCAATACAACTACTTCCATTTCGTCACCTACCTTACAGAATTCAGATGGGTGCTTGATTTTCTTTTGCCAGGAAAGATCAGAAATGTGAATCAATCCGTCAACACCTTCTTCCAATTCTACGAATACACCGAAGTTAGTGAAGTTACGAACTTTAGCCTGGTGCTTCGTTCCAACTGCATATTTCGCTTCGATTGCAGACCATGGATCCGGCATCAATTGTTTAATTCCTAAAGACATTTTACGTTCTTCACGATCCAAAGTCAGGATAACAGCTTCAACTGTATCACCAACTTGCATGAAATCCTGAGCAGAACGTAAATGTTGAGACCAGCTCATTTCAGATACGTGAATCAATCCTTCAACTCCCGGAGCGATTTCAACGAATGCACCGTAATCAGCTAAAACAACAACTTTTCCGGAAACTTTATCACCAACAGCTAAGTTAGCATCTAAAGCATCCCATGGATGTGGTTGCAATTGTTTTAAACCTAAAGCGATACGTTTCTTATCGTCATCGAAGTCTAAGATAACAACGTTCAATTTTTGATCCAATTCAACGATTTCTTCCGGGTGGTTAACACGTCCCCAAGACAAATCTGTAATGTGAATCAATCCATCTACACCACCTAAGTCGATGAACACACCATAAGAAGTAATGTTTTTCACAGTTCCTTCCAATACTTGTCCTTTCTCTAAGCCAGAGATGATTTGTTTCTTTTGTTCTTCCAATTCTGCTTCGATCAACGCTTTGTGAGAAACAACTACGTTTCTGAACTCCTGGTTAATCTTAACAACTTTGAATTCCATGTTTTTACCAACATATACATCGTAGTCACGGATTGGCTTAACATCGATTTGAGAACCTGGCAAGAATGCTTCGATTCCGAATACATCAACAATTAAACCTCCTTTAGTACGACATTTCACGTATCCTGTGATTACCTCACCGGAACGCAACACTTCATTCACACGGATCCATGCTTTGTGCATACGAGCTGTACGGTGAGAGATAACCAACTGACCGCTTTTGTCTTCCTGGCATTCTACGAATACATCTACTACATCACCAGCTTTTAAATCCGGGTTGTAACGAAATTCTGAAGCAGGAACAACCCCTTCAGATTTGTAACCAACATTAATGATTACTTCTTTTTTTGAAACTGCAATAACAGTACCTTCAATTACTTCTTTTTCGTTAATTGAAGTAAGGGTCTTTTCATAAACATCAGAAAGCTCTGCACGTTTAATTAAAGTATACCCGTCTAACGCTAATGCGTCCCAATCAAAATCCGCAGATCCCTGCGCGCTAATTTGTTTTGCCATTTGGCTTTTTCTACTTGTATTTCAGGCTGTTTCGTGAGTCCTGAAAGAAATTAATAATAACTGTACGAATCGAAACTACAACGTTTTCAAACAAAAACGGGTGCAAAGATACAACTATTACTTTTATTTACAAAGAGTTGGGTGAATAATTTAAGGCACTATTACGGGAAAGATTTAAGTAGTTTTTAGTTGTGCAACTGATTGACCGTTAAAATATTGAAATCCTAAATCGAAATATAACTACTTTTTTCGCTCGTTTTTTTTCAAAATGAGTGTGTTAAATCAGAGTAAATGAAAATTATTTTTTTCTTAATGATCAATATCTTGTTTGTTAGTGTTTTAAGAGTTTTTGCTTCTGTTTTCGGGAAGGAATCCTTCTTTTTTGTGTAGGAATTTTGCAGAATATTAACGTAGATTTGCACTTCTGTTTGAATAAAAATAAGGCAGGAATCCTAATTGTTAATTTGAGAACATTTGTAGCGCTTTTTGTGAATTAAAACGTAAAATAAAAAATGGGAATGTTAAAAATTACATGCAAGCATAATTAAATTAATTGATATATCACATTATTTGGTTTAACTAATTGATAATAAGTTATTTACAATTTGTTAATCTGAATCAACTAGTTAATAAATTGAATAATATTACTCAATTTTGCTCTTAGAAATTGGATTCTTAAATGTTAATATTCGATTGCAATTATGAATTGAAAAAGAAACGCCAACAAATGTTCACTGGCCTTATCCGAACTAAATCATTTTAGCGTCATTAAAACAACTAATACACTCCGATGAAAACGAAAAAATTACCAGCAAACCCGGATATGGGACGTATCCGCTTTGTACTCTCTGTCGTTCTCTTGATGTTCTCTTATTTTTCCTTTGGACAGCCTGGAAAGAGCGGAGCAGTGACCATTTCTGCTCTCAATACTGTGGTAAATTGCTATAGCCCTGTAACAAACAATGTGACCGCAGGAGCTACTTCCGTTACTGTTAATAACTCAGGCGGAAGCAACTGTAACTGGGAATGCGGTGATATGGTCATGATTTACCAGGCTCAGGGAGCTTCGATCAACACTGCAAATTCAGATGCTTACGGAGCAATTACCGGGTACAACAACTCGGGATTGTACGAATTTAACTATGTGACCTTTGCCACGGGAAATACGGTGAATCTGCAAAATCCTCTTGCGAACAATTATACAGCTACCGGAAGGGTGCAGCTGATAAAAGTTCCTTCTTACACGACTTTAACTGTGAATGCCGGAGCATCTATTGTGCCGATACTGTGGCAGGAAAACGGAAGTTTCAGAAAGGGAGGAGTTGTTGCCATTCACTGCTTGGGAACAGTAACTGTAAACGGGACCATTCACGCAACTTCTTTCGGATTCAGACCTGGTGCAACTGAACAGAATACAACAAGTGCGGGTGCCGGATTGATGGCTTCTTATGTATCGACCAGTTCATATGACGGAGGTGAAAAAGGAGAGAGTATTGCCGGTTTCGGAATAGAATATGCAAACGGACAATATAACAGAGGTGCTCCAGCTAACGGAGGTGGTGGTGGAAATGGCCACAATGCCGGAGGTGGCGGTGGTGCTAACGGATTAAACGGAACTGCCTGGAATGGACAAGGAATTATGTGTTCAACCTGTCCCGGAGCTGCAGCATGGTCTTTAGATCCTTATGTGATTGCGAATGGAAATGTTCTAACTACTTCGTCTGGCGGTGGGCGAGGGGGATATACCTACGGATCAAACAATCAAAATGCTTTGACAGTTGCGCCAAGTAATTCAAGTTGGGGTGGAGATTACCGTGATCCGGTAGGAGGTTACGGAGGAAGACCTTTAACAATCGTTCCGGAAACCAGAATCTTTTTCGGAGGTGGTGGTGGAGCCGGTGACTCAAATAACGGATCAAATTTACCGGGAGGAAGCGGTGGTGGAATTGTTTACATCATTGCGCCAACGATTACCGGTTCCGGAAGCATCCGTTCGGAAGGAGGAGAAGCCGTAAACCAGATCGCGAATGGCACAGGTGCCAATAATGATGCACCTGCCGGTGGTGGTGGTGGTGGAACGATCATTATCAAAGGAACCGTTGCGAATTCATTGACTTTAAGTGCTTTTGGAGGGAAAGGAGGTGATCAGAAAAACATTGTAAATGAGAGTGAAGGTCCGGGCGGCGGCGGCGGCGGCGGTTTTATCGCGATTACTTCCGGTTCACCGACACAAAACATTGCCGGTGGCCAAAGTGGGATGACTTTGTCTACATCCTTAACAGAGTTTGTACAAAATGGCGCAACAGATGGAGGAACGGGGCAATTGGCATCTATTCCGAATACCTTTATCAATTATACGGTAACTGATATCACCGCAACGGTAAACACCCCGGTTTGTGTTGGTTCAGCATTAAATTTCACAACAGTTGTGACTACTCCCGGAGGAACTTATCAGTGGAGTGGTCCGAACGGATTTACATCTACTAACGCGAATCCGACAATAGCAGGAGCAGTTTTGGCGCATACGGGAACTTACCAGGTTATTTATACAACTCCGGGAGGTTGTAAGGACACTTTCCTGATTGCCGCTGTTGTGAATCCGAATCCGGTTATTAACCTGGTCGGGACGAATTTATCCTGTGCAACTCCGTGCAACGGAAGTGTAGCGCTAAACTTCACAACAACGACTACGGCCCCTTATACTTATTTATGGAACAACGGGGCAACAACTCAGAATATTTCCGGTGTTTGTGCCGGATCTTATTCCGTGACCGTAACGGACGCGAATACTTGTACGGCAACTGCCACTACTGCAATTACAGCTCCAACTCCGGTTACGGCAACCATTGTGAAAACAAATGCAACTTGTAACAATACGTGTAACGGATCAATTACTGTAACAGCTTCCGGAGGTACCGCCGGATATCAATACAGTTTGAACGGAGCACCGA
>NZ_JASLCN010000272.1 GCF_030151805.1 Fluviicola sp. | reverse complement strand
TTCCCGCATGGTGGTTACATCACCATTATTATCGCATCAGCAATTATTGCTGTGATGTACATCATTTTCAAAAGTAAAATCATCCGAAACAGCATTGTGGATTTTGTGAAAATCAAGAGCTACCTGCCGATTTTGCAGAAATTATCTATCGACGATCAGATTCCGACTTATGCAACGCACCTGGTATATCTGACAAGTGCCGAACGTGCAGACGAAGTGGAATCGAAAGTGTTTTATTCCATTTTGGAACAGCAGCCGAAACGTGCCGAACGTTATTGGTTTGTACATGTTGAAACAACGGATGAACCTTATACGAAGGAATACAAAGTCACCAAACACGATGAAAACGATCTGATCCGTATTGATTTCAGACTTGGATTCAGAATCCAGCCGAAGCTGGATACGATGTTTAAGCAAGTGGTGGAAGAGCTGGTGCAGAATAACGAAATTGAAATCCGTTCAAGATATGCCTGTGAATACCATCACAGCGACCATATCGGGGACTTTAAATTCATTGTGATCCGTAAGTTCTTGTCGAACGATAACGAACTTCCATGGTTCCATAAACTGATTATGAATTCTTATTTCTTCATTAAAGGAAGAAGTTTGTCCGAGAAAAATGAGTTTGGGCTCGATCCGAGTTCTTTTGTGGAGGAAACGTTCCCGTATGTACTTTCAAAAGCGGCTCCAATCAATATGAAACGAAAAGAGTAAACCAATGAAAGTCCCGGCGGAATTGTCTCAGGAACGCATTCTGTTTGCATGCCTCGATTGGGGAAGCGGACACGTGGCCCGGTCGATTTCGTTATTGAAGCAATTGCGGGAGCAGGGAAATGAGTTGTTTATTTACTGTACACCGGCTCAAAAGACGCTTTTCGAATCGTACGGGATAACCGCGGTCTATATTCTTACGGAGGGATTCGGATTCCGGTTTAAGGGAGACGGGAATTTCACTTCTGAGATGCGGCGAAATTCGTTTCGTTTTTTGACTCACATTAAGCAAGAACACATTCGGGCAGAGAAGCTGGTAAAAGAGTATCTGATTACAAGTGTTTTGTCGGATCACTGCTATGGTTTCCGATCAGCGAAAGTTCCATCTATCTTTATTACGCACCAGGTTTCACTACCTCCGAAAGCAGGTTGGTTTGCACAGCGGATTCATCGTAAATGGATGAATCAATTTGATGGAGTGTGGATCATGGATGATCCGGACAGACGTTTAGGCGGAATCCTGAGTGAATCGAATGAGAAATCAGTTTATATCGGGTTTTACTCGCGTTTCCAGGAACAGGAAATCTCCGTAGTTCCCAATAAAATTGTTGGAATTGTGAGCGGTCCCGAACCGTATTCGGAGCATTTGTTCCACTGGATTATCGAAAAATACGGGAATGAAAATCTCGTCCTTGTTTGCCCGAAGACTTACGCGCAAATTCCCGACAATGTTCTGGTGATTGATGATTGGCTGAGTGCCGACCAGGAAATAGCTTCTGCCGAAACCATCGTTTCCCGAAACGGATATTCAACGTTGATGGATTTGCAGTTCCTGAATAAGAAAGCTGTTCTCATCCCGACTCCCGGGCAATTGGAGCAGGAATACCTGGCGAAAATTCATTAATTGAAAATCAGACTGAACGGAGTCGAAGTAAAATTTCAACTACTTAATCGTAATTCCTCTTGAAGTAACCAAAGTAGACGAAGTCCCGTCGAATTTATCCAGTGAAAAAGTAAACGTACTTCCAACACCGATTGTACTTCGAACTGAAATGGTTTGATTGTGAGAGTCGAGAATGTGTTTCACGATTGATAATCCCAATCCGGAACCACCTTCGTTGCGGTTTCTGCTTTTTTCAACGCGGTAAAAACGCTCAAACAAACGCGGTAATTCATGCGGTTCTATTCCCGGTCCGTTATCCGAAATTTCTACGGAAACAAGATCATCCACTTCGTAAAAACGAACCTGGGTTTCACCGTTTTCATTTCCATACGAAATCGAATTGCTGATCAGATTGGTTAAAACCTGGGCAATTTTTCCCCGGTCGGCCAGAACCATGATTTCTTTGTGATATTCTTTGGCGAAACGGAGTTTGATGTGTTTTTCCTGGGCTCTCAGCTCCAAACTGTCCAATACTTCTTTGGCAATTTCCTTCAGATCAAAAGGACGTAAATCCATTTTCAGGTCGTTTACCTCCAGTTTGGTTAATTCATCCAGGTCGTTCAGGATATTGGTCATCCGGTCGATTGCTTTGGAAGCTCGTTCCAAAAACATGCGGTTGACTTTTTCGTCTTCCAGCCCGCCTTCCAGTAAAGTCAGCACGTAACCCTGAATAGAGAAGACAGGAGTTTTTAATTCGTGTGCCAGGTTTCCGATAAACTCACGGCGGAATTTATCCTGTTCCTGAAGCTGGGTGATTTCTGAATTTCGCTGTTCGGTCCATTTTTTTGAATCCGTTTCTGCATGACCAATTATATCCGTAGACATATTGATGTAGAACTTTTCATGCGGAGCCAGTTTTCCTTTCCGGATAGAACGGTAAAGAATGCGCAAACGATTGTAGATGAATTCCCGGAACAGGAAAAAGAAGGTCGTAAACGTCACGAGAGACCCGAACAGAATGATCGAAACAAACGCCCCGATCGAAATCGGAGAAACGAAATGAATGATGAACAGAATGAGTGTCAGACAAGCCGCAACAATAGCGCTTCCGACCAGAACAATGGTAAACGGATTTAATTTTTTCACTTTTCAGAAAATGTATAACCAACACCTTTAATGGTACGAATATACGATTCTCCTAGTTTCTCTCTTAATTTTCTGATATGAACATCAATGGTGCGTTCACCCACGATTGTTTCGTCTCCCCAAACGGTTGTCAGAATTTGCTCTCTGGTGAATACTTTTCCCGGTCTTGATGCCAGTAATTCGATCAACTCGAATTCTTTTTTCGGCAGCTGAATTTCTTCGTCATTCATGAAAACCAGGAATTTTTCGCGGTTTACGGTGATCGAAGAAGTTTTGATTTCGGATTCTCCACCGTTCATACGACCTGCTCTTCTGAGTAATGCTTCTACCTTGGAAACCAGTAAACGCGGTCTGATCGGTTTGGTGATGTAATCATCTGCACCTGCCTCAAAACCTGCCACCTGAGAATAGTCTTCTGCTCTGGAAGTTAAAAAGGCAATCAAAGGAGAATTTAATTGTAGATCCTGGCGAATAGTCTGACAAGCTTCAATTCCATCCATCCGCGGCATCATGACATCCATCAGAATCAGGTCAGGAGAAACTTTTTGTGCCATTTCAACTCCTTCGAGTCCGTCATTGGCAACAAATACTTTATATCCCTCGCGCTCAAGATTATACTGTAAAAATTCCAGGATATCTTTCTCATCGTCCACTAAAAGTATGGTTTGTCCCTTACTTACTTGCATTGTGCTCCTTGTTATTGTTTGAGCAAAAGTATTCTTGTAAGTTTCCTTAATAATTACTGCTGCGTTACGAAATAATTAATTAATAAGGGGTAGATTATTTTAATGTTAAGAATGGTTTTTCCGCTTCGGGACAGAAATCCGGATCAATGAGTACAAGATTTCCTTTCAGCTACTTCAAAAGAAGTTTCAGCCTTTAAGCCAAAGGATTGTTTAACTTTGCTTTATGACATTTCGATATGCTTTAGAACTCGCTTATCGCGGAACGGATTATCATGGTTGGCAAATTCAGCCGAATGCATCTTCTGTTCAGGAAGAAGTTGAACGCAGGCTTTCTCAACTATCAGGAAATACGCCAGTTTCAGTGGTTGGTTGCGGGAGAACGGATACAGGAGTTCATGCGTCTTATTACGTGTTGCATTTTGACGCGTCTAAAGAATTAGATGGTGATCAGCTGACTTACAAACTGAATAAAATGCTTCCCGAAGACATTTCGATCTTTTCTGCTCAAAAGGTCGATGAAGCATTTCATGCCCGGTTTTCTGCTCTTTCGAGAACATATCATTATTTCGTGCACCAGGAAAAGCATCCGTTTTTGCTGGATAGTTGTCATTTAACGCAGGCATGTGATTTTTCGGCAATGAACCGTGCTGCAAACTTATTGCTCGGGAAACAGGATTTCACTTCGTTTTCGAAGCTTCATACCGATGTGAAAACAAATATTTGTACTGTGTACAAGGCTGAGTGGATTCAGCAGGAAGATAAAACCTGGTTTTTTGAAATTCAGGCAGACCGCTTTCTCCGGAATATGGTAAGAGCCGTTGTAGGAACACTTCTGGAGGTTGGATACGGGAAATTGACAGAAGAGCAGCTAGCAGAAATTATTGCACTGAAAGACCGCGGCGAAGCAAAACTATCGGTTCCGGCAAAAGGATTATTTTTAGTCGATGTTGCCTATCCGGAAAACGGGTTTTTAAGAACGAACAAGCGGTTGAAATGATGAAAAACAGGCTGATCATTTCATTGCTGGTGGTGATTTTCTTCGGAACAGCATCTTATTCCCAGGAAATTGATTGGGAGCCGTCGAACAAGGTTTTTTCAATCGAAGAAGGATTACCCAGTTCGGAAACTTATTTTGTGCATCAGGACCGGGAAGGGTATATCTGGTTTTGTACCGACCGGGGAGTTGTTCGTTATGACGGATTTCATTTGCAGGTATTTACAATCAAGGACGGACTTCCCGATAATGTGATCTTCTGGATCTATGAAGATCATAAGGGACGAATCTGGTTTATCAGTTACGGAGGCTTATTGAGTTATTTTGAGAACAATAAAATTGTACAATACAAATACAATCACCTGATTTCTGATCATATCGGAAACAACCTGTATCCGCACAAAACCTTTTCAGTTGACAAACAGGATAATGTTTATTTCGGATCGGGAAATACCGGAATATTGAAAATTGATGCAAAAGGGAAATCCAGCTTGTCTTTTTACAAAAATGATTATTGCACATTCGACCTGGTAAATGGAACGTACCTGTCTACATTTAATATTTCGAAAAATCAGTTGATTTACCCGAATTCCTATATCATGAATATCCGGAAAGACGGGAATCTGGTTAAAAAAGTTACCAGCAAAGTTGTTTTCAAGACCTACATGCCGAATTCCTTATCAGAACTGAAAAAAGTAGCGGATATTGAAATAAGCCGGATACAGGATTGCTTTTTTGATTTGAGATTTCCGGATGACGTTGTCCGGATTCCGGGAACAACGGGATATTTCCCGATCGGTAAGGATTTGTGGATTACAACGATCAATGGTGTTTACCAATTGAAAGATATTCCCAAATATGGATTTACAAAAGCTCCAAGAATACACTATTTGAAAGGATACAGGGTTTCTTCCGTGTTGATAGATAAAGAACACGGAATGTGGTTTTCAACCCTGGATAAAGGAGTGGTGTATATTCCGAACATGGTTGTGAAAAACGTAGTGATCTATGACAACCGCGAAGCGTTGGATGCAACACATGTCGTTGTAAATGCAAAAAACGAGGTCATTTATTCCAACCATTTAGGTGTTTTTCGTTTGAAGGGAAATCTTCCGATGTTTTTAACGAACGGGATGTCGCGGAATGCCATTTCCGTTTTTTCGGATATTCTCCTCATTTCGAAGAATAAGCGATCATTTTCCGTGAAAGGCAAAAATTGGCTGATTTTTAACTATTATGACTGTTTCAATGAAGCAGATACCAGTGCATTGATTTGTTATTCCCGGGTAGCAAGAATTCACAAAAGCGGAAAGGTGGATACGCTTTACGATTATTTTGCCGCTAAAAAATACCATAAGAATTTACATCATTATTTTGAAACAGTTTGTTCTTCTGATAAAGGAGAGGTTTTTGCAGGAAATGCGAAAGGTCTGTTCCGTCTGAAAAACGGTCACTGGGATAATTCCATGTTTCCCGAAATTTTGAAAAACAACCGTGTTTCTCACATCCGGTTTTCCAAAGAATTAGGCCTGAT
>NZ_JASLCN010000247.1 GCF_030151805.1 Fluviicola sp. | reverse complement strand
AAAATCCGTAACCCGGGAGAATTCCTTCAACTACCAGATCTTTACAATGCTTCAGAATAACATCTTGTTGCAAATAGGATTCGGAGGACGGGGATTTCCCGACATAAACAGCTTCATCAGCTTCGTAAACGTGCGGCGCATTCGCATCTGCATCTGAATAAATTGCAACAGTCGCAATATTCATTTTTTTCAATGAGCGGATGACACGTCGCGCTATTTCTCCTCTATTCGCAATTAAAACTTTTTTCATAGATTCTTTCAATGGCGGTAAAAATAATTAAAGTGACACGAATCACCTAATAAGAAATACGATACTTTGCCAATTTGATATAGAAGCCCTGAAAATGAGCTAAAATTCGCAATTCGAACCCGCAATTCGTAATTACTACGGAATCGGTTGCTCTTCTTTCACCGGAGGTTCTGTTTTCTCTTCTTTTTCAGGATTCACCGCCTGCGATTGTCCGGGAACAAAATCAACCGGAACACGATTCTTGCGTTTGGAGTTGTTGACCTTGTTTTTCTTTCTGAACAAGTTCGTAAAGAACTCAATGATTCGCGATTCGGTAATATTGTTGAAGCTTTCTTCGTAGTGCAAACCGACACCTTGCGTGAATTCCCCTTTATCCTTGTTACTCAGGATTCCCTTGTCATTCGATTCGTTGAAAAGCGAAATCCGGAATGATCCGTCGTCGTTAATCAAATAATCCAGATTAAAGCTTCCGATGAGTGAATTGGTTGCCGTTCCCGAAGAAGTGTTGTTCGAAACTCCCAAAGATGTTTTCAGGATAATGTTTTGTTTCGCACCGTAAGCCCGCTGAAGTCCGAACTGAAAGTTTTTATCTCCTGTTACCGTATTATCATTGTATCCGACATTCATTTTCACATCTTTCGATAACTGATCAAGTGCCGCGTTAATCTGCTGGGTGATTACTTCCGCCACACCGCCGTAACTTCCGTTGTTTCCTCCAACTCCCTGGAAACGATTCATGACCAGCAGGGTGAAGAACTGTTTCTGTACTTCATCTTTGTTGGAACGGATTTTAGCCAATACTTCTTTTCCGGATTCGCTCGCATTCGGCACCTCGATGTCCAAAGCAATGGCCGGACTGGAAAGTGTCTGCGTAATATTCAATACACAACGCACTTCCGATTTCGTCGTAGAAGATCCCCCGATCTGGTCGCGGTTCAACTCATCCAAACTCGCATTTACTTTGTAATATGCTTTGATATCCAGGCTTGCGTCATACGGACTTCCCGACCAGATAATCTTACTTCCCTGATCCAGTTCAAACGTTTTACGAATCGGATTCAATACAAAATCATACTGTCCGTCGTTAATCACGTATTGTCCCGTCATTCTGATCTGTCCGAAATTATCTACTTCCAACCCGATATCACCGCTACCTGTGGCACGAATCTCTTCATTTGTCTGATTATCCAGGATCAGGCGGATATTGGCATCCGGAGTTGCTTTAATATTCAGTTTCAGATCCACTCCTGTCAAATCCAGTTTCTTCTTAACCTTTGCCGTATCAGTATTGAAATCAATGAAATCAAATTCGCTGATTTCTTTCGCTCCATACAACGGCAAATCTACATGCGTTCCTTTTTCGGTTTTCGCATTCACCGTGATTTCCGTATTTCCTTTTTCGAAAAGAATACTTGCATTTCCGGTTGCATACGCCTTTCCGTAATAAATTGTTCCTTCTTTATATCCTGTATTCAATACCATGAATTTCTTTGTCGGGCTCAACGGTCTTTTGCTGAGCGGATCTCTGAATCCACCGACCGATTCATCGAAAAGCACATCAAAACTTGCAGAGAAATCCTTGAAATTATTGTGGAAGACCGTTGCCAATGCATATGCTGTGTTTCCTTCATCGTCCAGCACAGGGAATGTTCCGTAAATACCGTCGTTTTCCCCGTCAAACTTCAACGGACCGCTCAAACTGTAATGTGTTCCCAGGATTCCAACCCGCAACCCACCGTTTTTCAGCTGCATATTTCCGCTGATAATCGGTTCTTCGATACTTCCTGTTGCGTGAATGACTCCTTTCACACTTCCTGCAATATCCGAAATCACTTCCGGGTCCATGAATGCATTTGCGAAGGATAAATTCATGTCCTTGAACTCCAAATCGAAGTTGATATTATCGTCTTTCTTGAATGGCAAGACGTAACCATTGAAGTCAAAGGTTTGCAGATCTTTGTATTTCAAATCCCCGTTCAGAATGATTTTTTTCTCCAGGTCGATCCAGATACCATTTACGTGTACATCACCGACTTCCTGTCCTTCGAGGAACAAATCTTTCAGGACCATATCCCCGTCTACACGCACATCGGTAAACGGTGTTGCCAAACGTGCTGTTCCGTCAAGATTTCCTTCCATTTTAATCCCGATTCCCAACAACGAGGAAAACTCTTCTACATGCAATTCATGTGCATTGACTGTCAGGTAATCTTCCGGATCTTCAGACAACACGCCGTTCAATGCCAGGAACTGGTTATCGCGCTCCAGCATCAGGTGATTGATCTCCAAATGATTTTTGCAATAAACCATTTGTGCCGTATTCATGATTTCCCAACGGTTATTTTTCACGGAGAAATAAGACGGTTTTACCTGGATATCGAATTCGCCTTCTTCGCGGACATCCACAATGAAATCGAAATCGGAGGTGTTTTCCACCTCTTTATTCCAGATCAGATCCGTTTTATAGATGTTCTTCGTTCCGTCCATTGTCAATTGAATGTTTTCCACATCCAGGGAATCTCTCAGCTGCGTTTTATCTGCTTTCAGAATCAAAGAACCTTCACCTTGTGAAAATTCCTGGTGCAAATCCACATTGGTCAGGAAAGCATCGCTTTTCTCACTGATCAGTTTGTCATATTTGATCTTCGATGATTGAATATCCAGCATCTGATGATGCACCCTGGAATCCAATTCTACATTGACAATCGTACCATAAGCTATTTCCAGGTTGGGGGCAAAAATATCCAGAAATTCCTTAGAATCTTTGATCGTTGCCGTCAAGTCGAAATGATCTTTTGAGTCTGTTCCTTTTGGGAATTTTTTCGGGGAGAAATAAGACGGAAAGGCATCTGAAAGTCCGTTATTAACGGCTATCGGAATGGTATTGAAATTAATTTTCCCGTTTACATCTGCATCCACAATGGCACTTCTCAATTCAAAACGATCACTTTCAGTGTTCCGTTCGATGTAAAGCCCCAACTGAGGAAGATTTATTTTCTTATCGTCTTTTACAAACTCAATACTGTCTGCATGAATCATTCCTTCATAGGTTTCAAGAGAATTTCCTTTCAAATCCATATCCAGGTTTCCGGTGAATGACGATTTCTCATCCGAATCAAAATTCAGTTTCCCCAGGTTGGCCTTGTCAATCCCGACTTTGAAATCAAAATGCTGAATTTTAGATACGTCAATCGAACCATTGAACGCGAGATCCAGATTCGGATCATTCACTTTCAGGTTGGCGTCCAACACGTTATTGATAAATGAACCATTCGTAACAGAAATGTTCGAATAATTGTAATCGTTGAACATGAACCGGGTCACTTCACCTTCCAGCGTTTCCAAACGAATCATGTCTTTCTGTCCTACAATTCCGCTCAAATAAACTTGTCCGGATACACTTCCGAAGTTCGGATTATCCAAAAATTTGCCCAGGTTAAAACTATCCACCGCAATATCGTAATTGGCGTCTTGCGTACGATTAAAGGAATAACCTCCTGCCGGCAGTTTGTAGAAGGTAATTTCGTTGTCTAGCTGCACCGATCCCAAAACCGATTGAAGCTTGTCACTTTTAACGGAAAACTGATCAATTGATCCTTTGACAAAGGTATTCTGAACTTCCGCAAATTGGAGCCGGTCGACCATCTCATCAAAGTTCATCCGTTTGATTCCGGTATCTTTGGGAAGCTTGATGGCCTCAACATCCGAAAAATCAATCAGCGCATAGTCAATCTGTTCATGGAAAGACGATCCGCTCATCTTTCTGAAATCCGGCAAGGAATAATCTCCGCGAATCACACTCCGGGTTCCGAAACGCAAATCCATATTATCGATTCTCAGATCCTTTACTTTTTTAGTGACTTCTGCACTCAATGAAACCACTTCGTTCATTCCTTCGAGTGCATGACCGAAAATAGCAACATCCCAGAAACTGACTTTGGAAGAATCAATTACCGCATCAAAGGCAACACTGTCTTCAAAACTGTTGAATCCCTTCAGGCTGCTCATCAGCATGTTGAGCCTGGAAGCATAAATATCCGATCGGGAAGTATTGATTTCCACGTTACTCAGCAAGATTCCCTTGTGTGGGTTAATAATCGCCTTCGCAAAAAGTCGTTTGAGCCAAAAACCCGATTTTTCCTGTGTTTGAAGATGTTTTAATTGAAAGGCCAGAACGCCTTTTTCTTCTTTGAAATCTTCTATGTGCAAAATCACATCCTTGAATTTCAGGTGGTCGTAATCCATCCCGAAAGTTCCGTGACTTTTCCGGTTATCATCGTAGGAAATGGTCACCCATTCGATATCGATATTGTCGACGGTAACCTTTGGTGGTTCTGATTTCGGCTTCCTGGATTTTTTCCCGGAAAAATAATCGGCAATAAAATCATAGTTGTAATCTCCGGTGATTGTATCGCGTTCAATTCCTACTCTTCCGTTTAAAAGACCAACGCTTTTCAGGTGGATGTAATCTCCTCCCAAATCAAAATCTTTTACACGAACCATGATTTGCTGCAAAGAAGCCAGCGTATCGCCATGCTGATCGCGGACAAATACATCTTTGAGGTACACTTTGTCGAAAAAAACCACATCTATCTTCCCGATCCGGAATTCAGCATCCAATTCTTTGGATAAGAAATTGGTTGCCAGGGTTCCCAAATAAGTCTGAAACTGGCTTGTACGGATGGCAAAAGCAAAAAGGATGAGTACTAAAAGCACCCATTCAAAAGAAATCCCTACTATTCTACCTAGTATTTTGAGTACTTTTGCCATGTATTACATACAAAATTAACAAAGTTGAGCCAACAATCATTAGTAATTCTGGGAATTGAATCATCTTGTGATGATACTTCTGCCGCTGTACTCAAAAATGATACCATTTTATCCAATGTTACGGCTAGTCAGGCGATCCATGAACAGTATGGTGGTGTTGTTCCCGAATTGGCATCGAGAGCTCATCAGCAAAATATCATTCCGGTTGTGGATGCAGCCTTAAAAAAAGCCTCCGTTACTCTGAAAGATATTGATTTAATCGCATTTACACAAGGTCCCGGATTAATGGGTTCTTTAGTTGTAGGAACTGCTTTTGCCAAATCTTTGAGTTTAGCCTTAAACAAACCGATGGTTGCCGTGCATCACATGCACGCGCATATTTTGGCTCACTTTATCAACGAAGGTACCCCGATTCCGAAATTTCCGTTTATCTGTTTAACAGTTTCCGGCGGACATACCCAATTGGTCCGGGTGAATTCTCCTGTTGAAATGATTGTTTTGGGTTCCACCATTGACGATGCAGCCGGCGAAGCTTTTGATAAAACGGCAAAAATTCTCGGTTTTCCTTATCCGGGCGGACCATTGATTGATCGTTATGCGAAGGAAGGCAATCCGAAAACGTTTACCTTTTCCAGGCCGCAAGTTGACGGATACAATTTCAGTTTCAGCGGATTAAAAACCTCTGTACTTTATTTCATTCAGAAGGAAGTTGCCAAAAACCCGCAATTCATCGAAGAGAATAAAGCTGATTTGTGTGCATCTATCCAGGACACGATTTTGGAGATCTTGTTCAAGCAATTGAAAAAAGTTTCAAAAGATACCGGAATCAACGAAATTGCTATTGCAGGCGGTGTTTCAGCAAATTCAGGGTTGAGAAACAGGTTGATGGAAGAAGGAAAAACACTTGGCTGGAATGTGTATATTCCTAAATTTGAGTATTGCACGGATAACGCCGCCATGATTGCCATCGCAGGAAAATTCCTGGCAGAAAACAAGCAATTTGCCGATCAGAGCATCAGTGCAAATGCGCGATTACCATTTGTGAGACCATGAAAAAAATTGAACTTCCGGAAGCATTTGTGAAACGTGTCAGTGAAGACACTTTTTTGGGAACTTCCCTCCTGGATGCTTTGAACGATGAGCAACCGGTCGCTATCCGGATCAATTCACTCAAAGGTCCTTCTGTTTTCTCTGACCTGGAAACAATTCCCTGGTCGAAGAACGGGTTTTACCTGAAAGAAAGACCGGTTTTCACGCTTGATCCGCATTTTCACGGTGGTCGCTATTATCCGCAGGAAGCAGGTTCGCAATTTATCGACTGCATTTTCCGCCAGCTTTCATTGCCCGAAGATCCGATCGTTCTGGATTTGTGTGCTGCACCGGGAGGAAAAAGTACACTCATAGCCGACTTCCTCTCGGGAAACGGTCTGCTTCTGGCAAATGAGGTAATTCAGGGCAGATCACGCATTCTGAAAGAAAATCTGACCAAATGGGGCGCTAAAAACACCCTTGTGAGCAACAACGATCCATCGGATTTTGAAACGCTCAACCATGTATTTGACTGCATTTTGATTGATGCTCCTTGTTCCGGGGAAGGAATGTTCCGCAAGGACCAGGAAGCACGGAATGAATGGTCGGTTGAATCGGTCAATCTATGTGCGGCACGACAGAAAAGAATTGTTATGGATGTCTGGGATTCGTTGAAACCAACCGGTTACCTCATCTATTCCACCTGTACGTTCAACGAGCAGGAAAATGAAGCCAATGTGGAATGGATTCTCGATCAAACGAATTCCGAACTGGTTTCACCGGATATTCCTTTTGCTAAAAAAGGACGAAACGGAATCGGGCATTATGCACTTCCATCCGAACTCAAAACAGAAGGTTTTTACGTCGTTGTGATCCGGAAACCGGGTGAAGAACGCATTCAAAAAAACAAATCCAAAAAGAAAAGTTCATTGACCCGAATCAAAGCGGAAAGTTGGATGAACGAATGGGTTTCTACCGATAAATCGGAATTTGTGCAATGGAACAATTACCTTTTTGCTGTTCCAGGCGGAAAACTGGAACTCATTGAAAATCTGCATACCAAACTCCGCATCATCAAACTGGGAACGGAACTCGGAGAGATTTCCAGAAAAGGTTTGATTCCGAATGAAGCTTTGGCATTGAGTGAAGGGCTGCTTTCCTCTCAAATTCCCAACATCGAATTGAGTAAAGACGAAGCCTTGCATTATTTGAAAGGTGAAACCTTCCAGCTAAACGGAACACAAGGATTCAATACGGTTTCATTTGAAGGAACCAAACTTGGATGGATCAAACATTTGGGCAACCGTTTCAACAATCTGTACCCGAAGGAATGGCGGATCAGAATGCGTGTAGACTAATTGACAGGTCGAAAAAACTGCATTTTCCCCTTTTTCAAATCGGTTAAAAAAATACTGGATTCACCTAATTTCCGGCCGAAATTTCCGGTGTTTTGATGCCAGAGGACTAATTCTCCGTTTGGCTTTACTTCTTTGACTACGGCAAAATGCTTTTCCATTGTTTCGAAATACTTCACTCCGTTTTTTACACCATTAAACCGGACTCCTTTAAACGCGATCAGATCACCGGGAGCAATGCAGTTCTTTTTATAATCATACGGAGTTCCGAACACATCATAACCATTCCAATTTGCATGTGTTTCGTTTAAGGCTAAACTCAAAACGTCCCAGCATTCTCCTCTCAATAGTTTCTTTCCCATGTACGGTTTTAGAACTGTCAATATCTCCGTATTCAGAGTTGGAACAGAATCGCAACGCTGAACACTTTGTGCCTTGCCATGGAAATAAAACGAAAGAAAGAATGCTAGAACGCTAAAATATTTCATGTTGTTTGTGATGTTACCGCTATAACGCGAAAAGTGAAAAAGGTTAAAAAGAAATTTGATATTGCATTACCACCATGTTCTTTCTGCTTGTTTGAACCGCTTCACCGCCGGAATTGCTTGCAAATACAGGTCTGTTCTGAAGTGCAAGTGTTAGTTTTCCACCATGTGTTCCGTGAATCAGCCAATTGATTCCGCCTTCACACATCACAGCAGCATCTTTTAAAACCTGGAATTGCGAATATTGCATTTGGACATATGGCAATAAGGTTCCGTTTCCGGGAAGCAGATCGTCTTTAAATTTGTAGCCAACCTGGGCGAAAAGGATGTTTCCGGTTCCCACCATCGGGAAATTAACTCCTGATCCGTTCAAAGAAGCTGATGCTGCATTTACACCATTTGCCGGATTCATCGCGTTATTCATCCGCAGATAGTTTTTCCCGAAATCAAAATTATTGTAGGCCACATACGCATTCAAAGCTGCTCCTTTCTTCCCGATCGGAAGATCTGCAAACACATCTGCTCCCAGCAAAAGCATTTTCGTACGAACCGTATCTCCGTCAATTCCCGTATGCCACATTGCTTTGTTTTGCTGCACCCATCCGATTCCGAGATTCAGAATTTTCTTCTTTCCCAGGTATGTTCCGCTCATGTATGGAACTGCAGTTGTTTCCTTATCAAAAAACTGCCAGAATACGTATCCGGAGGTTTGCATTTCCGGAGCTTCTGTGGAGAAGTTTGAAACCGGGTTAACCGGAGGAATTGGCACCGTACTGTTTCGTGCCGACATCGGTCGGCTAAGCGCAACCCGGTAGTTCAAAGCTCCTAATTCACCTTTTGCATAAACGGATAATTTACGGGCAAACTGATCATCAATTCCATTCGTTGCCTGCTGATAGATCGGTGCGTCCAGGCCCATAATATTTGCTACTGCCGGTGCGGAAAAACGCGACATTCCGCCCCAGGCAGTCAAACCTCCACCAATGTGAATTTGTTTCGCGATTTTAAATTCCGTTACCGCATCGTGCAAAAATGCTCCGGTTCCCCTGGGTTGCAAAAAGCTGAAATTGTTCTGACCGAACTGTGTATAGAAGAAAATCCGGTCCGTTAATTGCCCGAAAGCCTGAACGCGCCATCTTCTGATCCCGATATCCGTGTAATTGGACTTCGGGGTTCCGTCAACGGTTGTTCCCGGGTTGAAGTCTGAATACCTGAGCCAGGTCTGACTTAAAAATGTTCCTTTGAAATAATGAGTGCCTGATTTATTAAAATTGATTTTTAATTCAGGTATCGTGATTCGTTGTTTTACAGAGTCTTTTGCAACTTGTGCCAAACCTGCAATTGATTGCATTGACAAAATCAATACAAAGCCTATTTTTTTCATACTGGATTTCAATTAAAAAACACCTGATTCCGATAAGAGATCTAATCGAATTCAGGTTAAAAATATATCGTCGCTAGTTTTTGAGAGCCGAAAAATTACAAAAGATTCCCCTCATTCCGGCATGTTGCTTTCAAATAATTCACCAATGAGCATCATTGAATCGACTCATTTTCGACATAAATACGTTTGAACATGAGGTTTAAATAACAACAAAAGCCCTGACTAATAGAAGTCAGAGCTCTCGTATAATTAAAGTAGTCGGTAATTATTTCAAGACATTAATTGCGCCATTAAATGTTTTTTTCGCATCCGTGTAAATATCTTTTACCCGTGCAATCCATGAATAAGATCCCGCCGGAACAGGGCTTCCGTTGTATGTTCCGTCCCAAGCCGCGTTTACATCGTGTGTTTCCCAAATGATTTCTCCCCAGCGATTGAAGATCATCAATTCAAAGTTGTATTCGTCAATTCCTGAAATGTAGAATTTCCAGCTTTGATTGAATTCGTCTCCATCAGGCGTAAATGCATTCGGAGCGTAGAAAATGATATCGCTGATTACATTGAGGATGCGTTTTGTAGTGTCCACACAACCTTCGGCAGTTTCTACAACCAATCGAATCTCATAATTTCCCACAACGCCTTCCGGATAATGGAACGTCGGATTCTGAGCAGTGCTGTTGTTCGGAGTAGCTCCCGGCGAGTACCAACTCCAGTTGACAACTCCCGGACTCGATTTATCCTGCATTTTGACCGCAGTTTCAAAAATCGTCGTTGGATTGGAAGACATCGAGAAATCAGCTTTCGGATTCGCAATCACAGTTGCAATTCCAGGGAAAGTATTTGTTGTAACACATCCGTGAATCGAAGTGGTAATAACAGTAATCGTATAAATTCCTGCTGATGTATACGTGTAAGTTAAATCGCTGTTTCCGTAGAAAGTTCGCGTATCTCCGTTTCCGAAATCCGCTACAACAGAATCAATTTCATAACTGTTGTTGGAGTTATTCAGGAATGTGAACTCTCCCGGAAGACAGGAATAGGGTTTATCCGCAACGTAATTCGGAATAATGCTTACCGGAAAACTAATCGTCAGGCAGGAATCCGTTGACGGAGAACCACATTGTTCCGTTAATTCCGCACAATAAACCGTTGCATTTGTTGCTGGATCAACTGTAATTGAAGCTCCGGTTCCGATTACCGTTCCATTTTCTCTCCAGGTAAAGATATAATACTGATTTCCGTTACCACCTGTTCCCTGAACATTCAATGTAGTGGATGCTTCCGGACAAATGGTTATATCGGGAGTAATGCTGACAATTTTTAAAGGAGTCGGTTCACCGATCGTTGCTGTAACAGAGATTACACAATTTTTTGCATCGGTAATGGTAACTGTATGTGTTCCCGCAAACAGATCATTTGCCAAAGGTCCTGTTGAAGCCGACGCGCTCCAGGAATATGCATAAGGTGCTGTGCCGTTTACAACACTCACTTCAATGATTCCATCATTCGCGCTGTTGCACGTTACATCCTGCTGATTGGTAATGGTTGCAACCATTCCCGGAATTTCTGTTACAACCACTTCTACCGTATCAATACATCCGGTTGTTGAAGAAACTTCACAATGATAGGTTCCAGCGGTCAATCCTGTAATGGTTTGTGTTGTCTGCCCACCTGCATCGTACCAATTATAAGAAACTGTTCCCAGTACCGGAGTCATGGTAGCCGTGGCTGTTCCATCATTTCCTCCCGGACAGCTCACTAATGTGGATGTACCTGAGAAAGCTGCATTCGTATTCGGAACGTTTACATTGACATTCGCCGTACAACCCATTGCATCGGTAATCTGGACGGTATATGGTCCGGCAACAAGATTCGTGGCAGTTTGTGTTGTTTGCCCTCCGGGAGACCAGCTAAACGTAAATGGTGCCGATCCTTGCGTTGGGGTTACGGTTGCAGAACCAACCCCGCCAAAACAATAATCCGTTGTTGCTGTTGTCGTTCCTGCTACCACCTGGCGCGTGATAAAGGAAGTGTCACTGACTCCTCCAACAGCTGCATTACAAGCTGTAGCCGTTAAGTAGTATCCGGTTGTTCCCGGTGGAATCGTTGTAATATTCAATACTCCACCGTTATAAGGGAACGTTGCCCCCAGCGTATTCGCCCATTGAATTGAGTTATTCGAAGTGGATGTTACGGTATAATATTGAACTGTATTAACCGCATAATTAGATGTGTTATTCGGAGCTACCGGAGTAAATCGTTTTCCATCCTGGTTAGCATTCCAAACGGTATTGTTTCTTCCGGGAGTAATTGTTGCAGTTGTACCTGCTCCATTGTGAAGTCCCTGAATCGCCAGTCCTCCATTCCATGTAGAACAGTCAGGTTTCTGACCGATCATCATATCAATAACATTGGTCGTTTCGTAAAAAACCAACGCTCCGTAATAACAGGTATTCAGACATTGAAAAGCATTCACACTTTCATAAAGAACTACGAACTTCCGGTTCGGAGCTGTACCGATCGTTTGGTATTTGATTGGTCCGATGGGTGCCTGAGAAGGATTGATATCCGAATAAAACAACATCGCAGAGTTTCTGGTTGTAGCCAGGTTTACTGTTGATGGTAAAGTTCCCATTCCAACCAATGACCATGGACAAGAGTTGTTTGCATTCCCGGCGTTGAAACTTACGAGACCATTTGACCCGATAACACATTGCGTGTAATTTGTTCCATAAAAATTGAATGTAAATCCGATCGGAATCTGTGCAGAATACCAATCATCCGGTAATTGGGGAATAGTAGTCGCATTATCCAAAGTAATTCCGGCGCTTATTACCGGATTTCCTCCTGAACAATTTGTAATCTGAACGGTTTGACCTGCACAAACGGTAGCGTCCTGACCAAGGCATAATGTTACCTGAGCATTCAGCATACTTCCCGACATCAAAACCAATGTGAATATTAAGATAATCTTTTTCATAATTACTTGTTGTGGTGTCTTAAAAACGTTTTTTTTACCCATCGGTTGCTTGATCGTAAAATAAATGTCAAAAACATTTAAATAATTCAACAACAATTGGTTAAACCCGTTTAATCGACCAATTCTATTTCTAACAAGAATGATCCACAAAATCATTAAGCAATTCATTATCAGAACAGTTTGCTCAAATCAAAATCAGGGTGGTTTTACAGGGAATTTAAGCTTGAAAGCAGCTGCTTTTTCTTCA
>NZ_JASLCN010000216.1 GCF_030151805.1 Fluviicola sp. | reverse complement strand
TGATGATGTTACTTTTACAGAACCCTGATTGTAGTTACAGTCAGGGTTTTTGGTTATACTCTTTTTTGGGGATGTATTATGCTTCTGATAAGTTCGCTATTAGAATGCTTCACGTTACACGAAACGTGAGGCCGGTTCGCAATATTGGGAAAAGGGGGGAATAAGGAATAGCGGTGGTTCCCGGAACCAGAACTTAATCAATCAGGAAGTAACGCAAATGATCCATCAATTCTATAATGTCTTTAGCTTTCTTTACCTTCCGATACAATTGTGTACCATCCGAAAGACTGTCACTCAGATATTCCCAATAAGATTTCATTTTGCTTAACGCATAACCCCGATCCGGGTTGCAGGAAAGAAGACTTTCTTCCATGTGTTTGGAGAACTCCATGAGTTTGTTTCGATAAATCTCTCCCGAATCAACTGTTCCGAATTTGATTTCTTCAAAAATACCGGGATTGTTCATTGCTCCGCGTCCGATCATCCAGGATTGAATAGACTGAAACTTCTGATTCAGCTCATCAAATTCTTCTTTCGAGGTAATATCTCCGTTATAGGTCAGAGAGTGATTCGTTAAAGAGATACATTCCAGAAAACGTTCATGATCGCAAACACCGTTATACAATTGCTTGGCATAACGCGCATGAATGATAATCTCAGTAAGCGGATAATCATTTAATTTCGGTAAGATTTCAAGTATTTCTTCCGTAGTTTCGAGCCCCATTCTCATTTTGATCCCAAGTCGCAGTTTCGATTTGGGAATGATTTGGTCTAACAACTGGAATATTTCAGAAGGTTTGTTTAAAATTCCTGCACCAAGATTTCTGTTCGTAACCATCGGATACGGACAACCCATATTCCAATTGACTTCATCATATCCCAAAGAGTCGATGTAATCAGCCATGACGAAGAACTCCTCTGCGCTGCACGCCATCAATTGGGGAATCACAGCAATCTTCGGATTATTCTTCGGAAGAATATCAATTTTAGGAGCACTTTTTATCGTGCCGTCATTATTCATCTTCAGGTAAGGAGCGTAAAATTTATCCACTCCTCCGAAAACGGCTATGTGTGCATTTCGAAAATGATAATCGGTATATGTTTGCAAAGGCGCTAAGGCTAATTGCATGCGGTTTTAAGGATTTGAAACACTCACAGGAATAATTTTTCCATGGAAGTATTTTCCATTGTTTAACGTGAAATCCACAATAAATGCAGCAATTTCAGCCGGTTGGTGAGGAGCTTTATAACCCGGAAAGGCTTCTTCCATCATTTCTGTCTGAACTGCGCCTAAACACAAGCAATTAATTGCAATTCCGGATTGTTTGAATTCTTCAGCCAACAACTCCGTTAATGAAACAAGCGCGGCCTTTGAAGTCGAATACGCTGCAAGCCCCGGAAATTTGGAACTTCCCTGGAATCCTCCGATAGATGAGATCAAAACGATATGTCCGCCGGGCTTCATCTTAGGAATGCAAACTTGTGTAATTTCCATCACAGAAAGCACATTGACCTGGTAACATGTATGGATGTCTTCACGGGTCAACTCTAAAAACGGCTTTACAGCAATAAAACCGGCATTGTGAACAAGGTAATCAATCTGATCAATACCTGAAATGGCCTGCTCAAAATCCGATTTAATCGTCGGGCTCAATAAATCCAGGTGTATGTAATGAATCTTGTTTTCGGAACCGTTTGTAAGACTTCTCGCGAAACCATAAGTTTCCAAACCAAGTCCGGCAAATTGATGAACCAGCTCTTTACCGATTCCTCTGCTGGCTCCTATCACCAAAACATTTTTAGACATCAAAATCCAATTTTAAAACTTCACTTGTGGGATGCGCCTGACAAGTTAAAATATAGCCTTCTTTTACTTCTTCGTCAGTCAGAGCGTAATTGATTGTCATTTGAGCACTTCCTTCAACAATTTTTGCCTTGCAGGTACAACATACACCGCCACGACAAGAATAAGGAACATCCATTCCGGATTGATCCAAAGCATCCAGAATACTTTTTCCGTCTGTGCTTAACTCAATGCGTTGTACTTCACCGTCAAGAATAGCACTCACCTGGGAAATTCCTTTAAAACTTCCTACAACGGTTGTTTCTTCCTGTTTCATCAGAACCGGAGTTGTAAACAATTCGAAATGAATTTTCTCTTTGGAAATTCCGAAAACGCTCAATACTTCCTGGATTCCCATGATCATTTCTTCCGGTCCGCAGATGTAAAAACCATCAGCTCTCAACAGCGTTAATTCCGCTTTGATCAATTCACTTACGTGAAATTTGTCCAAACGACCTTCTGCATGTCCTTCCACCTTTTCCTGGCTGAAATAAAACGTAGAAGCTACATTCGAAAAGTTTTTGATCTCTTCAAAGAAGAAAGCAGTTTCCATTTTCGAATTTCCGTAGAACAAACGCATTTTTTGATTCGAACCGAGTGATTTTGCAAAAGACATAAATGGAGTAATTCCTCTTCCAGCAGCAAAACACACAATATTCGGAGCCTTGGGATCCAATTTGAAGTTTCCTAATGGAAAATCCAACTCGATCTGATCTCCTGCTTTTAATTCGTTTACGAGGTAATTCGAAACAAGTCCTTTATCAATCGCCTTCACAGCAATTGCCAGTTTGTCATCCGGACCGCTGCAAATAGAGTAAGAACGGGAATATTTCGTACCGTTTATGGTTGCGTGAACATTGACATATTGTCCTGGTTCATGAACAAACTGATTCTTTAAATCCTGTGGAATATCAAAGTGAATGCGGCTTCCAACGGAAGTAATTCGCTCATTATTTGCAACTGTTACAACTCCGGAACGCGCTTTTTTCGCGTCGCTTGAATTGGAATCTTTTTTGAATTTGGAAAATAAACCCATAATTAATCGTCAAATGATACTGTTAATTTTTCTGAGGTAGGATGCGCCTGGCAAGTGAGAATGTATCCTGCGTCAATTTCTTCTTTTTCGAGTGAGTAATTCACGTCCATGACAGCAGTTCCTTCCAGGATTTTAGCTTTACATGTACAACAAACACCACCTTTACAGGCAAAAGGCAAATCTGCTCCGGCCTGGTAACCTGCTTCTAAAACAGACGTTCCGGCGGTGTTCAGATCTACTTCGATCCGGTCTCCATCCAGGATAATCGTCACTTTTGCATGAACATTTTGCTCCGGCAGAACAACAACTTTCGCCCGGGAACCCGCAGTTTTCGTTCCGAACAATTCGAAATGAACCTGATTTTCTGCAACTCCGGAATTCATCATGGCCTTTTTCACTGCATGAATCATTTCTTCCGGACCACATGTGTAAACAGCGTCAATGTGTTCACCGCGAAGCAATGCTTTTACAATTAACTCCACTTTTTCCTGGTCGATCCGGCCTTTTTGCAAAGGATTCCCCAAACTTTCCCTGCTCAGTACATGAACCAACTGAAAGCGGTCGACATGCTTGTTTTTCAAGCCTGCAAGTTCTTCTCTGAAAATAATACTTGCAAAACCTTTATTACCATAAACAAGGGTCACGGTACTCATCGGTTCGTTTGCTAAAATCGTCTTTGCAATAGAAATGATCGGAGTAATTCCGCTACCGGCTGCAAAAAGCGCATAATTCTTAGCAGCAGCAGTTTCGGGAATTAATTGAAAATGCCCTGTCGGAGTCATGACTTCCAAAACTTCACCGGCTTGCAACTCAGTCGTCGCCCAGGAAGAAAACAATCCGTCATCCACCCGTTTCACGGCAACACGCAATTCACCATCAGAAGGAGTAGTGCAAATGGAATACGAGCGTCTCAACTCTTCTCCTGCAATGACCTTCTTAATCGTAATGTATTGACCGGAAATAAATTGATAGTCGGCCTTCAGTTCCGAAGGAATTTCAAATGCGATTGAAACCGTATCATTTGTTTCCTTTCGAACATCCCGGACAACCAAAGAATGAAATTTCGGAGTCATTTCTGTTTTTTGAATACAAAAATAGGATTTTATTCGTTGGAAGCCTTTATTATTGATGTTAACACTACTCCAATTTACTGAGCTGTTGTTATAAATCCATTTTTTTGAGGAAAAAGGTCTTTTTATACCTTTTAGTAACCATCATAAGCGAATTGTGAGACAAAATAAAGTCACTATCATTCGGATCTACATAATAATCTTCCTTGTCATTTATTTTTCTTTTATGTAATCCCACGATGAAGAATCCAATTTGTTTGTGGATGAAAAGTAATATGTAGTTCGTTAAAACATGATTCTAATTTATCAGAGTCATCGTCTTAATCCATTCGAAAGCAAACTGCTTTAAGGCTATTTGTATCTAAAGATCAATAAAAAATGTGAAAAATTTGTCTGGCTTAATTTTAGTTACTAACTTTCTTTCGTCACAAGTCAAAAAATATGACACAGATAACAGCGCTTACAGAGGGAGTTTTAATTCGGGTTTCTACTCAGTTCCGTGCAGATGTTTCTCAAACAGCCGAATCAAGTTATTTCTTTAGCTATCGGATTGATATCGAAAATCAAAATCAATTTACGGTGCAATTACTGCATCGTGACTGGTTTATTTTTGACTCATTGAATCCTACGATGCATGTGAGCGGAGAAGGAGTTGTGGGGCAGCAACCGATCCTCGAAGCAGGAGAATTATATCAATATACGAGTGGTTGTGAATTGAAATCTGAAATAGGTTCCATGCACGGATTCTACACGTTCAAAAACATGGAAACAGGGCAATTGTTTAAAGTAGACATTCCTGTTTTTCAATTGAATTTTCCGGGAAAACTCAATTAATCCCCTTCTTCAACCGAAGATTTCCTATTGATAAAACTAATTTCTTTCACTGTTGAAAGAGCGAGTAAATATGTCGAATAAGGATTTGAAAGGACCCTTACGCTGAAAGTGCCTGAAAACAAATGAGTGGAGCGGAAAAAGCGTTCGTTGTTTGAGCTGACGAAGGAGGCGAGTTTTGAATGCTTTCGCGAAACGATATGTAGTTTTCCAACTTTCGAGTACAGGTCTAGACCTTTTTGCTTACTTTTTGGGGCGATGCCAAAAAGTAAGACAATCAAATAAACGAGTTTGCATTATTCTTTTTTCAACCGGTTTAATTTTACCGCCAACAGGACCACTGTAATAAGTAATCCTCCTGAAATGATCAGTAACAGGTAAAACCAGAAAGACGATTCCTCGTTGATTTTCCGGATGTTTGTTTGCTCAAAATCGGTTTTCCAAACCTCATACTGAAGATTCGTTAATTCTTCATCCGTGGAATTTTGTTTCAATTTCAGATCAGATAGGATCCGAATCGCTTTTTCAAGACAAACTGTTGCTTCGTCGAAAGACTGGTTCGCTTTGTGGACTCGTGCCATAGCCAGTAATCCGTCTTTTTCTTCCTGCAGCAATTGATGCTCCTGCGCAAACCGGGCAGATTTTTCATACCAGGAAAGCGCCTGACCGTATTGATTGAGGTAAAAATGATAATCTCCGAGGTTATAATAACTTTCCGAAATCGACTTGACATCATTGATAGCCTCGCGAATGGTAAGTGCATCCAGGAAATAACGCCGTGCCCTGGAAGTGTCTCCCTGTTCAAAATACACAATTGCCAGGTTGTTTAAAGCATGAGCTTTGGGAGATTTTAAGTGTGTTTTCTCAGCAGCCTCAGCTGATAATCTGAAAAACTTTTCCGCGAGATCCAATTTTTGTGAAATCCGGTAAATATCACCCAAACGGGAATAAGCGCTGCTCAAACCGTGGTAGTTTTTCAATTGAATGGCTTTCGAAATGAAGGTTTTATAAGTCGCAATAGCTTCGGATTCCTTATTTTTTAACAGGTATGCTTCCGCCAAAGAAATCATTCCCGCTGTCGGATTTTTGGGATCGGGATTGTTTTCCGTGTAAGCGATTGCTTTTTTAACCCAAAGCATGGATGAATTTCCGTCTTCCAGTTTCCGGTATCCGGAAGCAATAATCCGGCATACCTGACTGAGTAGTTCCAGATCTCCGCGTTCCTGAAGCGCCTGAAGTGTTGATTTTGCCATGACAATTCCGTCGTTGATGCGCCCGGTCATAATGTAAAAAGAAGAAAGCGTGATTTTGCCGAATTCAATGGCCGGCTGATAATGATTGTCAATCCCGTAAAAGAACAAGATTTCGCCCACCATGCGGAGTGAATCCAACGATTCGAATTGATAATAGTCATGCAGCTCTTTTGCGGCTTCAACCCGCTCCGCTTCATTTCCGTTGGTAAGCAGCTTCCACTTTTGCCTGGTATTCAGAACCGTCGATTGTGCAACTGACTGAAAACAAAAAAGGAATGATAAAAGAATCACAGGAATAGCAGCCTTCATAAGTGTATCTGAATAATGGTTTTCTCAAACTTAAGAACAATATCATGAAAGTCCAACATAAGCTTTGATTCTTGTATGCCAACTCGAAGCATTATGCGTACATTTGTGTTGCAAAAAAGTATATTATGGCAAACGCGTTATTTACGGTCCCCAAAGCAATTAATGAACCGGTAAAAGCTTATGTTCCCGGAAGTGCTGAACATACAGCCTTGATTTCCGAATATAAAAAAATGTTGAATCAGGATCCGATTGAGATTCCGATGTATATCGGTTCGGAGTTGGTTCGTACGAATAATAAGAAACCTTTAGCTCCTCCTCACGATCACCAGAAATTGTTAGGACATTACAATCAGGGTGATGCATCTCATGTTGCTCAGGCAATCGATGCAGCAATGCAAGCGCGTGAAAAATGGGCAAATTTGCCATGGGAAGATCGTGCTGCGATTTTCCTGAAAGCAGCTGATTTATTGGCTGGGCCTTTCAGAAACAGAATGAATGCTGCAACCATGTTGGGGCAGTCAAAAAATGTAATGCAGGCTGAAATTGATGCTGCATGTGAGTTGATCGACTTTTTCCGTTTCAACGTTCAGTATTTGACTCAGATCTACAAAGATCAACCGGAATCTTTACCGGGAATGTGGAACCGATTGGAATACCGCTCCTTAGAAGGATTCGTATTCGCATTGACTCCGTTTAACTTTACATCCATTGCTGCGAACCTGTGTGCTGCGCCTGCAATGATGGGGAACGTGGTTGTGTGGAAACCGGCTGCAACTCAAATGTATTCTGCGCAGGTGATCATGGAAGTGTTCAGAGCGGCAGGAGTTCCGGACGGAGTAATCAATATGGTTTCAGTAAGCGGCCAGGCTGCAGGTGAAGTCATTTTTAAAAGCAAACATTTTGCAGGATTGCATTTCACAGGATCTACTGGCGTATTCCGCCAGTTGTGGAAAGACATCGCAAACAATATCGAGAATTTCAGAACATATCCGCGTATCGTAGGTGAAACAGGAGGAAAGGATTTCGTAATGGTTCATAAGTCTGCAAATGCAGCTGAAGTAGCTACAGCTTTATCCCGTGGAGCATTCGAATTCCAGGGACAGAAATGTTCTGCTGCTTCCCGTGCCTACATTCCTTCCAACTTGTGGAGTGATGTGAAAGAAATTTTGGTGAAGCAGGTACAATCATTCAAAATCGGATCTCCGGAAGATTCTTCAAACTTCATCAATGCGGTGATCGACGAAAAAGCATTCGATAAAATTGCTGAATACATCGACTATGCAAAAGGACAATCCGATGCTGAAATCGTTGTTGGAGGTTCTTACGATAAATCAAAAGGATATTTCATTGATCCGACTGTGATCGTAACAAGCAATCCGCAATTCAAAACATTGGTCGAGGAAATTTTCGGACCGGTATTAACGATCTATGTTTACCCTGAAAACGAATACGAAGAAACATTGAAACTGGTAGACGGAACTTCCGAATACGCTTTGACAGGATCAATCATGTCGAACGATCGTTATGCAATCCAAACAGCGACAAAAGCGTTGGAAAATGCAGCAGGAAACTTCTATATCAATGACAAACCAACAGGAGCAGTTGTAGGACAGCAGCCTTTCGGAGGAGCAAGAGGTTCCGGAACAAACGACAAAGCAGGAGCATCCATGAACTTGTTACGTTGGGTTTCTGCAAGAACGATCAAAGAAACATTCGTTCCACCAACAGATTACAAATATCCGTTCTTAGGATAAGCGATATTTATAGTACTTTTAAGGGCATTCGTCAATTGACGGATGCCCTTTTTTATTAAATCATCTGAATCATGGATTTCGAAAAGAACTATCACATCACACAATTGCCCGGAGAAATAGTGAAAGCAATGTGGACACGAGGATATAAAAACATTGATTTATATTACCGGGATAAGCTGATCTGTTCACACGACGGAGTAGGAGCATTGAATAAAGGAGTTAAATATACCACCAATGAGTTGGGAGTAATCGAATTGAAATTATCATCCGGAAAGCCGATTACCCTTGACATCATTATTGATGGTTATCATTGTGTAAACAACACGTCTCATCCTGCGAAACAATTGAAAGGTGCAAGCGCTTTTTTCTGGATGATAGCTGTGTTTGCTGTCGCTGTGAGTTTGTTGGAGGGCCTCCAGCTGAGCCATGTCTTTTCACTGGACGTGATTGTTTCCGTAATCAATATGCTGACGGTTGCAGCTTATTTTGTTGCAGCTATTTACACAAACAAATCGAAACCCTGGGCATTTTATTTAGGATTTTCAGTGTTCAGCTTCTGGACTGTAATTGGATTATTAACGATCCTGTCCTTAAACTTCGTCTTTATTATCGGATTCATTGTTCGCCTGGTAATTCTTTATTTCCTGATCACGAATATCAAATATGCAGTCGGAACCGCAAAACACAACAAGTTCTTGAGCAGAGGTTTTTCCAGTGAAGATTTACTGGACGAACAAATCTGATTTCGTTTGAACTTTTCTACTTTTGAACTTTCGTAACTACCAAAGCGAAGGATTATTCAAACGATCATCCAGATTGAACCGCAGGAATACTTCAAATCCACCGCGGGACTTTGAAACCGGCGTAAGCCGCGACAAATTGAAATCATACGCCATTCCAAGTGTGAATTGATGGTATTGGAAATATCCTTTCGCAATGAACGCATCTTTGTAGCGGCTGAAAATTCCCAGCGCCAACGCCACAGGTTTAATCGAACCGGTCATATGCGAAGCTTCCCGGATGTTGTATCTCAAATAAGTTCCGAATAGGATTTCCGAATACTTAGCTTGCATTTGCACATAAACAGCCGGTTGAACAGCTAGTTGTGTGGTCGGAAGAGTGAAAGAACTGTTGATGAATCCTGAGATCCGCATGCTGAGTTTGTCGTCCGGAAGATGAATAAAGGACGAAGAGGGCTGATTGGCATGATAAGCTGCCAGCCCGACGTTGATGTGATTATTGGCGTTGTGATTGACCGAATAGCGCATTTTCCGGTAAGTATATACGAGCCCTGCTCCGGCATCCATAAACGTATGATTGTAGGAACCAAAACTTTCGCCGCTGGCAATGCCCGGATTAATGGAGTTCCCGTCAAACTGACTGGCCCAGTTTCCCCTGTTCGGATCCACCATCCGCTGATTCATTCCGCCGTAAATCCCGATTCTGAAAACACTGTAACGACCCATTTTGATGTGATAAGCCAGGTCGAGATTAAACTGGTTCGTCGTTACTTTTAAATCTCCCGCAACGTCGTTGAAGAAATTCAATCCCAAAGCCAGGAAACTGTTTTTATCCGAATCACGGCGCTGCAGGCGAATATCGAAAGAAGCCGCAATGGTTTGATAAGGCGAAGCAATACTGTTCCATTGATTGCGGTAATTGGCAATAATCTGCATCTGGGAAAAAGCTCCTGTCAAAGCTGGATTCAAAAGCATCGGGGCATATTCACTTTGGGCAAAATGAGTGTCCTGGGCAAAACCATTTTTTGCGGAAAAGCCGAACACAATTAAAAGAAAGAATGTTACTCTTCTCATTTTAGCGGATTAAAGTGACGTTTCCGGATTTTTTAACATCTTTACCATTGACCAGTTTCATATCCAGGCGATAAAAATAAACTCCTGTATTCTGCGCTTTTCCTTTAAACGTTCCGTCCCAGGATAATTCCGTTGATTGCGTTTCGAAAACCTGTTCTCCCCAGCGATTAAAGATCAGAAGCTGATACGTTTCAAGGCAAGGCAATGTTCCCAGTAAACCAAAGGTGTTGTTTGCTTCCGGACCACTGTTATTGGGTGAAAACACATTCGGAAGAGTCAGATTATCACAATCGACAAAAACCTGGATCACAACCGTGTCGGTACCGGTGCAGCCGTTCGGGTTGGAGCCCGTTACGATATAAGTCTGCGAAGACGAAGGAGTACAAACCGGTGCATCGCAATTGGTACAGGATAAAAATTGATTGGGAGTCCACTCATAATTGGTTGCGCCACTCACACTGAAGGGAATTTCAGTACCGATATTCACACTCATGGAATTCGGAGTGGCTTCTACTGCCAAACTTCCCGAAGTATCCAGAAAGAACGTATCACTAAGTAAACAACCGTTCGCATCCAGAATATTCAGCGCATAATTTCCCGAAGGAATTCCTGAAATAGCATTGGAATCGTTGCTCAGTTCCGGCCAGTAATACTTGTAAGGTCCCGCCCCGCCGGATGCAGTTACAGTGATGCTTCCTTCGGAAATTTCAGAACAGTCAACCGGAATCATGGTTGAATTGTAAATCAGTTCATCCGGTTGCGTGATGGTAAATGTATCTGAGGCAAGACATCCGTGATCATCTGTTACGTCTATGTAATAAATTCCCTGCGGAATATTCGCCAGGTTTTGACTGGTCGAAGCTCCGGAATTCCAGTTGAAAGAATAAGGAGCTGTGCCACCGCTGATCGTGAGTGAAATGGCTCCGCTTTCATCTCCGAAACAACGCACATTTCTCCATTCAATGACATCAATATTCGGGATATTGGCGCTTGCTTCCACGTAAACTGCAATGGTGGAAGTGGCAGTTTGCGGAGCACAGCCGTTGTTGCTGGTAACAGTTAATGTCAGCGTTACGGTATTTCCTAAATCTCCCGGTCCGGCAGTATAGCTGGGGGAATTGGTATTTCCGTTTGAAATCGTTCCTGTTCCGTTATGTGTCCACAAAGAGGTTCCGTTTTGAGTCGTCACTCCCTGAATCATTTTTGTTGCTCCCGGACAAAGTGTATCGTAATAATCGCTTATTTGAATAGATGGTGGCCCGTCGATGACAAAAGTAAATGTGGCAGAATTACTTTCCGGAATACAGGCATTGTTGCTCACTACATTCATGGTGAGAGTAACGACATGTCCTGCCTCAACTGCAGAAGGAAAGTAAGTCGGAGTAGTGCTTGTCGGATCGGAAATAACTCCCAAACCATTTCCTGTCCAGCTAATCGTACCGTTGCTTGCACTTGCTCCGGAAACAATTCCACTTCCATTGGAACAGATAGTTGCAGTGCCTCCGGCGTTCGCAGAAGGAAGAGGATCAATGGTTATCGTGTAACTTGCAGATGCGGCTTGTGGCGCACAACTATTGTTACTTGTAACGGTCAATGTAACGAGGATTGGGTTTCCGACATCAGATGCGACAGGATAATAAACAGGACCGAGTGTTGTCGGGTTTGCCAATGTTCCGCCTCCATTGTGTGTCCAGCTGATTGTACCGTAAGTTGCGGTTGCTCCGGTTACCGGAGCGGGAGAGGTTACACAGACAGTTGTGCTTCCTCCTGCCAAAGCAACAGGGGCGTGCTGAATATTTAAATTGAATTGATTACTTATAACGGTCGGAGAACAGGCATTGTTGCTGGTAACATGTAAAGTCAATATGACGGTGTTTCCTCCATCAGATATACCGGGAATATAAATGGGAGAATTGCTCGTTCCGTTTATAAGAGTCCCGGATCCGTTGTGAGTCCAGTTCGCTGTTCCATAATTAAAAGAAGCTCCCGTAACAGAAAAAGGAGTGCTTTCGCAAATCGTCGTACTTCCGGGAACTACAGCTGTAGGCAAGTGATTGACATAAATAGTGTAAGAAGCAGTTACAGAAGATGGGGCACAGGCATTATTGCTGGAAACGGTCAATGTCAGAATCACTGTATTTCCTGCATCGAGGGTTGTTGGAGTGTAAACAGGATTTAAGCTTGCTGTATTGGTCAGGCTTCCGTTTCCGTTGTGCGTCCAGGAATACGTTCCGTTAGAAGCACTGACACCTGAAACCGTGGCTGCTGAATTCGAGCAAATTGTAGCAGAACTTGAAACAGTTGCTGTTGGCAATCCCTGAACGGTAATTGAAAAATCAGCACTTGCGGTTGCAGGAGCACAGGCATTGTTACTTGTCACAGTCATGATCAGCGTAACAATATTTCCCAAATCTCCGGCTGCAGGATGATAAGTCGGATTGATGGCAGAAGAATTGGTGAGAGTTCCCGTTCCGTTGTGACTCCAGCTGATGGTTCCGTAATTTGCAGTGGCTCCGGAAACTGTAATCGGACTGTTTTGGCAAACTGTTGCTGTTCCCCCGGAAATTGCTTCCGGAAGCGGAACAATGTTTAGAATGTGAAAAGATTGAGCAGTTCCCGGTGCGCAGGCAGTATTACTGGTAACGGTGAGCGTTAAAACAACGGTGTTTCCATTGTCTGCAGGGCCAGGTGTATAAGTCGGCGATTCGGTCGTTGCATTGGTCAATGTTCCCGATCCGTTATGAGTCCACAGAACATTCCCGAATGAAGCATTGGCACTTGTAACCGTGAAACTTGAAGTAGAACAAATCGAATTGCTTGCTCCATCCTGTGCGATCGGATTTCCTTCAACAATCACAAAATAACTGGCTTGCGCCGAAGCAGGCGCACAGGAATTATTACTGGTAGTTGTAAGTGTTAGAACGACGGTATTTCCCGCATCGAAAGAAGAAGGAGTATAAGAAGGAGTTAAGGTATTTCCGTTTGAAAGCGTTCCTGATCCGTTATGAGTCCATGAAATAGTTCCGTTTGCAGAAGACGCTCCGCTGACTGTTGCAGAACTGTTAACGCAGATTACAGAAGTTCCTCCTGCGCTCGCCAATGGTGCTTGTTGCACGGTAATGACGGATTGAGCCGTGTTCGAACATCCGATATCATCCGTTACGGTCAGAGAATAAGTTCCGGAATTACCTGAACTGGCGTTGTTGATAGATACATTCGGGCTGCTGCTGGAAAAGCTGTTTGGGCCGGTCCAGTTGAAAGACAAGTTGTTTCCCGTTCCGCCTCCGGTTAATTGAATGTTTCCACCCTGACAGATAATTCCTGTTGGAGCTGTGCTGGCTGTAACGGTATTCAGGGTATAAGATCCCGGAGTGAAATTCACACAGATCGAATTGTTCGGATCAGTGACCAGGTTGTTGAACAAGGTTTTTGCAGGAGTCCAGGTGCCGGATGCCCCGCTTGTATATTGCGCCCCGGTTGGAGAAAAACATTCGTAGATAACGTGATAACTGAAATTTCCCGTAACAGGAAGCACAAAGGTGTTGTTCGGATAGTAAGTGACCGGAGCAGAAAAAGTAATGGTTGCCCGAACGGGAATAGCATTATTTACAACATAGGTACTTGAAATGTTTCGGTAGCGGTAAGAAGTCGTTCCGGTATAAACAATGGTTCCGGAAGCAAGATTTGAACTTCCGGCATTGTAAACCAGGTTGGTCATCCCGGAACAAGATCCTCCGGATGGTGCCGGATTGAATCCGTTGATCGCGCCGAACAAGGTATCGTTAATGGTGAAAGCGTAGCAATTGGTATTGAAAGCAGGCCACGAAGAATTCGAATGAGTAACTGTTTGTCCGCCGCTTAAAGCATAAGCAAATGGTGTGGCAGAACTGGTTGTAATGTTGGTTCCCGGAGGAGGTGAAGCTGGCGTTTGACCAAATGAAAATTGATACAGACACGAGTAAAAAATCAGCGGCAAGAAACTTAATCTAATCATGGATTGAAAAAATAAAGTTTAAAACGCGGGTGGAAAAAGAGGGAATCTGACGGATTATTTGCACTGATTACAAGCTCTTGTGATAATGCACAGAGCAGAATATCAATAACTTGCAAATTGGTAAGATTCGTCTTCATAAATGTGCAGCCGATCAATTAATCGGCGCAAAGGTACACATTAATGAAAATAAACAGTTGAGAATCTACTAGTTGAATGTGGTAAGCCACGAACCATAAACCACAAATAACACATTGGGCGAGTCGTGTTCATTTCTTGACTTATTTCAGTGTTTTTACATCAAAAAGGAATGTCGAACCTATGAGATTCGACATTCCGGGTTGGTTGTTGGATATATTTTGATTACACAATCAAAATGGGGTTGTTATTGGATGCTGATATAATCTTGCAATGCACTGTAGTTTGAAGAGAAGGTAAAAGTGTCGCGCAGCAGGAAGTAATTTCCTTTGTCGGAACACGCGCTGTAAGCTGCTTTTGCCCAATCCAAACGGTTTGTGTCGAAGGTAAAAGTTGCCGCGATCTCTTTAATCTGGCTTGCAGTCAAATTCGTTTTAGAAGCATATACTTTTGCGTTTTGCAAGCGATTGCTGTCGAAACTCTCTGCTTTCAGACTGCCTACAAACTGGCTGAAATAAACCGCATTGGTATTTGGAGCAGGATAGTAACCACCATTTCCTCCGTTCGGATAGTTGGGGTAAGTAGTCCCGCAGTGATTTCCATGACCATAGTTGCCGTTTCCTGTATTTCCATAGTTAATTGTTCCTACGTTTCCACCTGTTCCGGTCCAGCCGCCGTTGTTATTTGTTACAATCGGGTTGTTTCCCGTAATGGTCATGTTTCCGTAAGCGTCCAGTTCCGCAATCACCTGGTATCCATCCGGAATCTGCAGGTTGTTTTTGAAAATGACCTGTCCGTTGTATTTGTCAACCACTTTTACCTGTGTGTTTCCGCCAATCAGGTTATAAAACTGGTACGTGTTGTAATTGTTTGTCTGCGTTTGGTTTGAAGCGCTAACAATGTGCTGCCCGTTTCTGTTTACCCGCAAGATTAATTCAGAACCATGTGCGAGTGTACTGCCGATTAGTACGAGTGCGAATGTGAAGTATAAGTTTTTCATGACTTTGAATTTTATAAAGAGCAACCAATAAAATTCGTGCCAAAAAATGCAAAAAAAAGCCGTCAGACTAAAAAAAGTTGACGGCTCATTGATAATGTCTTGATTTTTATCTGTTTATCATAACAGGCATTACCAACATTAAAATGTCTTCGTGCTCGTTATCGGAAGTATTCGGCATTAATAAACCAGCTCTGCTTGGCTCGCTCATCGCAATTTTCACTTCAGAAGCGTCGATGTTATTCAACATTTCCATCAGGAAACGGCTGTTGAATGCAATTTCGATGTCTGTTCCGTCGTAGTTACAAGTCAAACGCTCGTTTGCCTCGTTTGAGAAATCCAGGTCTTCTGCAGAAATGTTCAATTCGCTTCCTGCAATTTTTAGTTTTACCTGGTGCGTTGTTTTGTTTGCGAAAATGGAAACACGCTTGATTGCTCCTAAGAACTGCAAACGATCCACGATCAGGATATTCGGGTTTTCTTTTGGAATAACCGCTTCGTAATTCGGGTATTTCCCGTCGATCAAACGACACATCAAAACGATATCGTTGAAAGTGAAAATAGCATTGGAATCAGTGTATTCAACCTGAACTTCTTCATCACCTCTCAAATTTGATTTCAACAAATTCAAGGGTTTTTTCGGAAGGATGAAAGCAGATCCACCTGTTGCCTGACCGTCTGTTCTTCTGTATCGAACCAATTTATGTGCATCCGTTGCAACGAATGTAATATCGGAAGGACTGAACTGGCAATACATACCGCTCATTACCGGGCGCAAATCATCATTTCCTGCTGCAAAAAGCGTTTTGTTGATTGCGCTGGAAATAATCTCACCTGAAATACGGATGCTTGTACTGTTTTCAATTCCGGGAGTTTTCGGAAATTCCTCTCCGTTGAATCCGACCATCTTTGATTTACCGTTATCGTAAACGATCTCCACTCCAAATGAAGCAGGGTCGATTTTGAACGTACAAGGTTGATCCGGAAGATTCTTCAATACATCCAAAAGCATTTTAGCCGGAATTGCCACCTTGCCGGAATCCGTTGCCTCAACTTCCATAGTTGTTTGCATGGTTGTCTCCAAATCGGAAGCAGAGATAATTAACTGACTGTCCGAGATGTTAAACAAGAAGTTGTCAAGGATCGGTAAAGTATTACTGGTGCTTAAAACACCACTGATACTTTGAAGATGACGGAGCAAATTCGTACTGGATACGATAAAATTCATACAATTGGTTATTTACGATAGCAAATATATCAATTTTACCCCGTGGAATGTGTCACGGGGTAACTCTTTTAAAGACAGTTTTCAACGAGATATTAACTTTAAAGAATATCCCGGAAGGTTAACGGGAATGATTTTTTGTCCCGAACAAAAGGCTTCATGATTATTCAAATGTTCAAATGGATTTTCCTTCAACAACTTTTGACTTTTCATTTACCCATTCTCCATTGAACCCTTTATCGCTTTCCATTGCTTTGAACATGATCATACCTGTTCGGGTTAAAATAGATGTGCCCCATGAGGATCGGGTTAAACGAGAAGTATTGACATTTAACAATCTGACCACTTGGGAGTTCACACCAGAATCTGTTAATATCATAGGGAGACTCATCACCAAAATCGTCCACTTCCGGACCGTTTTCTGATTTTCGTCTGAACATCTTCAATTTGGTTTTTTCACCCTTCGTTGTCCGAACGTTCATAATGCAGAACGGCTTTGAACTTTTTAAGCTGTCTAATTGCTTGTCGCTCAATTCGTAATTCGGATTTTCGAAATTGATACGCTTAAAGTTCAATAAGTAACGATACACCATGTTGGTATCCAACGTTGTCAGGTATTTACCTCCGTATTTCACCAGGTAATCCTGCTTGATTTTGCGTACTTCAAAGCTTCTGTCGGGTCTTTCCGTGAATTTCACGTTCACTTCCGCAATATCTTCCATTTGGTAGGCAAAAATGCCTGAACACTGCCATTTTCTGGCATCCGCAAAGAAACGCGGCTCGATGATTCCTTTCAAACCTTTGATTTCCGCAATCACCGGTAAATCACTTTTTCCTGCTTCGGATGATTCTACCAGCATATATGTTCCGTGGTGATCAGATGTTGATCCGCCGATATACCAGGTTTTACTCCAGTCTCCGTTTTGGAAATACTGAACTTTTATCCCGATCGTCGACATACGGTTAATGACCGTTTTTACAGAGTTTTCAGGAACATATCCTTTGAAACGAACATTGAAAAGGGCGTCCAGGATATTGGAAACCAATACCGGTTGAACACATTCTCCTTTACCGCCAGTCCATCCGCCCGGAGTTCTAAGCAAGGTCATTTCCATTCCATTCGGCTCCGTAATAATAATTTTATCCACGGAAGCGGTATCCTTAATGTCAAAGTTGAATGCTGCAAGATTTTCATCCGACTTCCCTTTTTTACTCATCAGACGAGCAGTAAAAATTCCCAATCCCACCAATAGTGCGATTCCTAAAACGATGATAATAATTCTTTTCATATGACTAAGAACGTGCGTAACGGCGTCTACGTAAGTAGAATAATAAAATTGCCAGTAAAATAATTAAAAGTGAAGGCAGGGCAACGTTGATCAGGATGTATTTCATCCGTTGGTTTTTTACTTTTTCCTTGTCTATCGGGTGAATGTCGATTTGCTTGCTTCGGATGTCCAGAACGGAATTGTCGCCCATCATGTAATCGACGATATTCTGGAAAAACTCCTGGTTTCCGTAAATCAAAGGCTGCATGCGCATTTGAGCCATTACTTCGTCGTATCTCAGGTTGTTGAATGAAATCGGACGATACATCATTTTCCCGGTTTTGCTCGGCATGGAATCGTAATAGTTTGCAATGAACGAACCGTTTGTTACCACCAATACTTTTCCTTCCTCCTTACTCGAAGTAATGAAACCTGATTCCGGATTTTTACTGAACTCGTCAATCAGACGGTTCTTGAAGTGAGAATCAAAACGCCCTTCAGACATTCCGGCAACACAAATTTTGTTTGCTTCTGAAGTCGGATTATCAGCCAAAACAGGGACTTTTCCATAATTCATCGGCATTGCCAGACTAAGCATTGGTGCCATCACGGAAACACGTGAATTCGTAGAACTTGTTAAAATCGGTGATACCAGGCGCTTATCTCCCGGAATCAGTTGAATTTGCGATACATATCGGAGCATGACAGGTTCAATGTTGCGGGCAATCGGATGTTTTGTAGGCGTTGCGGCGACGTAAAAGAACCATGGAAGAAGACTTTGCTTGGCAAAAGGTGTCTGAATCGGTGCACAACGAACATCCATGACGTAGTTGTCGTTTGTTTTGATTCCGTAGTCAAAAAGGAGCTTGTCGAGCCCGAGATTGGTTCGGACCGTGCTCGTCATTCCTGTCCGATTCAATGAATCCTGCGGGAAAGTCAGTTTGTCGAAGAAACACATCAATCTTCCTCCGCGCATTACAAACTGGTCAATGATGTACAAATCTTTGTCTGTGTATGCTGTTCGCGGCCGGGCAATAATCACACCGGTAAATCCGTCCAGTGCCTTCAGGGAGTCATTTAAATTCAAATCCTCGATTGAATAATATGGCTCTAGTAAGGTTCTTACACGCTGTGTTTCAGGAAAACCAAGTTCTCCGTGACCTCCAAGAAAGGCAATACGCGGTTTTTGCTTTTGGATTGTTCGTCTCAACGCTGAAATAAGCATGTATTCCAGGTTGTTGATGGAATTCTGAATCGTTGTTTCGGAGAACTCTTTAGATAATTGAGCCGGCTGTCCTTGAGGAGAACCCGGAAGCAGCTGAATGTAATTTTTGGTGAATCCGTCGTATTCGATTTCAGCTCCCGGCCAAAGAATCATTTGAGACTGAGAACCATCTTTCTGATACACGATTTCCAGCGGAACAATTCCTTTTCCCTTGTTGTAAAGGATTTGAAAAAGAGCATCTTTCTCCGCTTCCGTTCCCTCCAAAGGATCAATAAATTGAAACTCGATGCGGTCTCCAGCAATCTCTTTGAATTCTTCCAGTTTATCCTCAACTGCGTTTCTGAATCGCTTGATCTCAGCAGGAAGCTTTCCTTCAAGGTAAATTTTCAGGAACAAACGGTTTCCTTTTTTCTTTGTTTTGGAAGAGACGCTCGTGTTCATTTTTTCCAGAAACTCAATAGAACCTGAAGAAAGCGAATAACGCTCATCCTCCGTCATATCAATTCGGGAGTAAAGAAATGTTCCGATAATATTCAGAAAGACCACCACTCCTACAATGATTGCAAGAAGGATCCAGTTATAAAGTTTTTTAATTTTTCCAGTATTTTCAGCCATCGGATTAACGTTTCAAAGATTTAACAACAGTGAGCGTTGCAGCTAAAAAGATTGCAATCATCCCGAAAAAGTAAATGAGATCGCCTGTGTCGATTACCCCTTTCATAATGCTTTTGTAGTGAGAAGTCAATCCGATGTATTGGAACACAATATCAAAGTCGCCCATCAGGTTAAAGGAACCCAATAACTCAAATCCGTCGTAAAACAACCAGCAAAGAAACATGGCCACGATAAAGGCTACAATCTGGTTGCTGGTAACGGATGATGAAAAAATTCCGATGGCAATGAACGTTGCTCCCAATAAGATCAATCCGAGATAGGACGTAAAAGTAGCTCCTTCATCAATGACTGATTTTGCAATCCCGTTATCATCAAAAGCATCAGCCCCCAAATGCACCATGCTATAGTAATAAATCAGCGTCGGCAAAAGCGAAATGATCAATAAAGTCACTCCGGCCAGGTACTTCGCCATTATGATCTGGAAATCGGTAATCGGTCGTGTGAAAAGCAATTCAATGGTTCCTGTTTTGCGCTCTTCGGCAATCATCCGCATCGTAATGGCAGGAATAAGGATTAAAAAAATCACGGGAGACAGGTTGAAAAAGGGAATCAAATCCACCTCTTCACCATTCAGCAGGTTCGTGTCTTCAGATACAACCCAGTGAAAAATCCCTGAAGTAATCAGGAAGATAACGATGAAAATGTACCCGATGATCGAGCCTAAAAAACTCCTGATCTCTTTCCAGTAAAGTGCTTTCATATACTATTTAAGTTCGGCAAAAATAAGAACAAAATTGAGAAATTACCTATTTGTTCGAGTAGGTATAAACGTTTAATTCGTAGGATGGTTGGGTAAAAATGGTCCATCTTCAAAATAGGTTTCAACACTCCATGCTTCCGGCTTTCCGCCAAACCACGGTTTGATCGTAGACCACACTCCACCGAACAATTCCGAATCCCGGTACGCATTTAACGCATTTTCATCCTTCCAGTTACTGTAAGTGAATACAATATGCGGATGACGGATGTCTTGCATTAAGCGCATGCCGTAGCAATTTTCGAATGTACTTACACGGGTATTGATAGTGTCAAAATAAGCGAGGAAGTCAGCAATTTTCTCTTCCTGGAATGTCAGTTTAACAATTCGCGTCAGCATGTGTGATGATTTT
>NZ_JASLCN010000191.1 GCF_030151805.1 Fluviicola sp. | reverse complement strand
CGTTCCGAATGCAAATTGTTTCTTCGCACCACCTTGCAAACCGAAGCTTAATAAGAAAACACTTCCTTTATTCTGATCGCGAAGCGTATACGCATTTGCATCAAACGTACTCATCGGTTTTGTACTCAAACGGTACAATGAAAAATCAAAGACTGTTCCACCGTATAAACCAAAGCCATAATCAAAATTGGAACCGATAAAATAACGTCTTGTTCCTCCCTGGATACCAAATTGAGTCACACCGTTTTTCACTCCAACCATCAGCACTGACGGACTTGTTCCCAATTGATTTGCTTCTGCATACGTGGAATCCATCTTACTGTTTTTCAAACTGGCGTAAGCACGAACAATAATGGATGCATTTTCATCACGTGGAATCTCCACTCCAAGGTTCAACGTTTTGAACAGTTGTCCTGACCCGAATCCGTAATTTAATCCCGGACCAATCATCAGACCAACCTGAGCATTTAGCGAAAAACTAACAATCACCGCAATGATGGGAAGTACTATTTTTGTTTTCATGATCCTGTATTTAATTCTTTATATCTAAAACAATTCGTATGGTGTGCTCCCGGAAGATAACCTGTGCTCATTAAAAACTCATTCACAATCTCTCCTCCAACAAATTTAAAGTGTTTTTTAAACAACTTCACCCACTCTTCTTTCGACTTCCCTAAGTTGCTGTCTAACCACAACTTAAAGCTACCAAATTCTTTCCGTAATAACAATACCTGGTTTGCATTATATATAACGGCATTTACCTTCAATTTATTTCTGATTATCCCGGGATTTTGAAGTAATTCATTTATTTTATCCTCCTGATAATTTGCAATCTTTTCTATATCATAAACGTCAAAAGCTTCCGAAAAGTTTGTTTGTTTCTTTAAAATAATATCCCAGGACAATCCTGCCTGGTTAATTTCAAGAATTAAACGCCCGAAAAGCTCATTATCATCCTCAATTGGCGTGCCATAATGAAAATCATGGTAGATACGATGAATGTCGTCTTTTGGTTTGGTTGAAACATAATCGCAATAACTCATTTTGCCGTTTTGATTGTTTATTTTTACCAAAAATAGGTATTCATGGCGGTATATTCATTCAATGGTTTTATTCCAGTTGTTAAAAAATCTAGCTTTATTCATCCCCAGGCTGTTGTAACTGGAAATGTCATCATCGGTGAAGATGTTTACATCGGGCCCGGAGCCGCTATTCGCGGGGATTGGGGACAGATTATTATCGAAGACGGATGCAACGTTCAGGAAAACTGTACCATTCACATGTTTCCGGGAACAACCGTTACCTTGAAGAAAGGAGCACACATTGGTCACGGAGCCATTGTACATGGCGGAACGATCGGTGAAAATTGTTTGATCGGAATGAATTCGGTGATTATGGACGATGTAGTAATCGAAGATGAATGCATCATTGGAGCACTGTGTTTTGTTCCTGCAAATACCGTTATTCCGAGAAGAAGTTTGGTAGTCGGGAATCCGGCAAAGGTGATCAAAGAGGTTTCTGACGACATGATTGCCTGGAAAACCAAAGGAACAGCCTTGTACCAGGCTTTACCGAAAGAATGCTACGAAACACTGATTCCTTGCGAACCTTTGGAGGAAATTGAAGCGAACCGCCCGAGCCAGGAAAAAATGTACCAAACCTGGGAAAGTATTAAGAGCAAATAACGGGCGTTTATTTTGAGTAGCTGATTTTATTGATGAAAAATATGGTTCGCTTTTTTGAAACCTTTTCATCTTCTTTGTTTTTGATCGTCTGAACTCCATAAACCAAATAACTGTCTTTGTACCAGTAAGAACAATTCGTGAACCCGGTGGATCTGACATTATCTCCTTCATGATTGGTAATAATCTGTCCGTAATCCGTTTCTGACATTTCCCCATTCGTAGTAATGGTTGTTGCTTTTAGCCTGCTTCCGGTCGAGTACATCATGCGCATATCTCCGGTTTGGTTTTCTGTAATCCGTAAATTCCGAATCACTCTGAATGGTTTATTGGATAAGTACATGGAAAAACAATAGTCTTTTATTTTTTGTCCGGATTCATCCAGGTCCAAAACAGCCGCATGCGTGTACTGGTAGCCGTCAAAAACCTGCCGGGTGCTCATAACTGCACGTCCGTTAACATAACTGGTATACGTTTCCGTGCGATAGGTCGGATAATATACTTCCCCGATAATCCGGTAAGAATCCCCGATAATAATTACCGGATGAATTGCCACAAAGCTCTGAATGATATCCGTTGCTCCTTTTTCTTTTTTGCGGTCCAGCTTCTTCTCCATTTTCTTCTGTGCTTTTTGTGGCAAATAGCTCAGATAATTGGCAAAATCCGTAAAGGAATGATAGGTGATGAAATCTTGTCTTCCGTCTGTCCATTTCGAAAAGTAATAACCTGCCGAATATCCTCTGCGCCCGGAAGTTCCATAAGTTCCGGCAATTAAAAAACTTCCTTCATTCACCCAGGTCACAGCACCGTCAATAATAGAGAAATTCGGATCTTTATCTAATTCCATACTACTTGAGATCTCTCCGTTCGGTTCCAGAAACAGTAAATGCATCGTGCCTGTTTTCATGTCTTTCCCGTCGCGCATGAAAACAACTACTTTTTCATTTCGATTATCCAAACCAATGGATTCCACCGTCCGTTTTGAGCTGATTCCCGGGATTAAAACAAACTGCTGATCTCCCGACATTAAATCCATGATTAAAACCGTAGGTTTTCTTTTCTGAAAACCATTCATAACAATCTTTCCCCCCAACAATAAATAATCCAGTGATTGAAAAGTCCAGTCTGCTTTTTCAAAAACACGCTCATTCAATGATTGATTGTTTACATCATAAATCTTTAAAATCCATTCCTTTCTGTTCGAGAACAGAAAAATAATCTGGCTACTATCATTTGAAAGCAAAGTTGTATGGTTGGTTATTCTCGATTCGCGCTCAAAATCAACAGAACTTTCTTTTTGAAGGCTTGTCGAATACATGGAAATATGAAAGATATCATTTGCACCTTTTACATTTTCCAGGCCCAAAGTAACGAAACCACGTTCTCCTACCGGAATGACCTTATCAATTCGTTCTTCCGTTTTCAAATCGAATTCGATTCTTCCTTCGTTGCTGATCTGAGAAAACGCAAAAAAGGTATTTACTAAGCAAACAAAAGCAATAAGCTGTTTCATTATGATGTAGATTTTTTTACAAATAACGCAAATCCTTTGAAACAAGCTTTCGGATCAGAACAATTAGTCGTTTTTTCAGCACCGAAAATTCAATCATAAGCTGCTTATATTCATCACAACACTTTATTTGTTCTTTTGGAACTAAAAATGCATTTACCTTTTTCCAATCTGAACATCTGTTTTTGACACCCCAAAATAACAAGTTTATGAAGCAGTTAATCACTTTCGTCTTAATGCTTGCAGGCGGCAACTCTTTTTCGCAGTGCAAAGTGTGTTTTTCTCTTGAAGAAGCAAAAATAGCACCTTATGAAGTGGAAGAACTTCA
>NZ_JASLCN010000152.1 GCF_030151805.1 Fluviicola sp. | reverse complement strand
TCGGTTCCGTTCTTCGAGGCAGAAGTTGTTAAGGGTGTGGAAACAATTTTGAAGGATGGAATGTTAAAAGCATTAAAGACTATTCTGAACTAAACAAGAAGAGGAATTAATATGAGCAAATATATTAAACTAAACCATCTGGACAATGTAGCAGTTGCTGTTGCCAATCTTAACGTTGGTGATACGCTAACTGTGGAGGGACAAGAGATCAAAATTGCATCTGAAGTTCCTGTTGGCCACAAATTTGCATTAAAGGATTTAGCCATTGATGACAACATCATCAAATATGGCTATCCTATTGGGCATGCAACTCAAGCAATAAAAAAAGGAGAGCATGTACATACGCAAAACATTAAGACCAATCTACATGACAATCTTCAATATTCTTATGAACCTCAAAAAGTGGAACTGAATATTCCGAAGAGCGACCTGAAAGTAAATGGTTTCATGCGTTATGATGGACAAATGGGTATCAGAAACGAGCTATGGATTGTTCCTACTGTGATAGTAGTTTCAAGACTTCTGAAACAATTGGAAGAAGCCGGAAGCGTACAACTGGGTAGAAACAAAATCACGCTTGTGTAACTAAAGTAGCTGTGCGAAAAAAAAACACTTCCGAATTTTGTGTTCAATTATTTTCCATTCAAAAACAACAATCATGTTCGGAGTATTCAAAAACTTATTTACCGGAAACAGCCAGGAACTTACCGAAGCAATCAAAAACGGAGCCTATTTGGTAGATGTTCGCACACCGGAAGAATTTTCATCCGGTAGTGTAAACGGAGCCGTAAACATTCCTCTGGACAGAATCAGCGGACAGCTTGCCAAATTCAAGGGCAAAGAGCAGATCGTTGTTTTCTGTAGAAGCGGTGCCCGAAGCGGACAAGCAAAATCTATTCTGGAAAGAAACGGAATCCAGCATGTTTTCAATGGTGGAAGCTGGCAGCAGGTAGCTCAAATCAAACAAGGATAACAAGCAATTTTCCATGAAAAAATTCCTGAGAAAAAATCTTTTGACACTCCTTGGAGTTATAGCAGGTTTGCTGGCTGGTTATTTCTACTGGAAATTGATCGGTTGCAGCTCCGGAACCTGCTCCATTACATCAAGCCCTGTAAACAGTTCTGTTTACGGGGCGATGATGGGTGGTCTTTTCATGTCTTTCTTTCAAAAAAGTAAGCGCTGATTACACCCGCTTTTTTAAACATTCCGGGAATAATCAACAAAAATTCACTTTGCGGAACTTTCAAAGAATTGAAAATTTAGGATTCACAGAAGCCTGCCAATTCGGGATTGAAGCAATGATGAAGGATTGATATCTTTGCCGGCGTGACTAAAACAACAGGTATGTTGATGAAATGGAAACAAGCGGGAATCCGGATGATCATTCTTACAATGATGGTTTTGGTGTGTGTTCCATGCCCGGTCAAAAGAGAAATTAAACTGGCGCTGAATATTCCGGTTTCGAACCAGGAACCCGATTCGAAAGTCAATAAAACGGTGGTTTGTCAGTCGTTTGCAGAAAAGACCATTCATTCTTCCATCAATCCGGTTTCGAAACAATTACTGAAACCTGTATTTCATTCATTTGCCAAATACTTCGTATCTGAACAAAGATCCGATGTTTCTTCTACCTTGTATCCGGATTACCCGATCCCCGGAACAAAAATCCCTTTACACATTCTCAACGAGCAGTATCTGATTTGATTCCTGCCTTGTTTGCAAAAGGAAAGATCTGTTTTTATAATAATTGAAGTGTACGAAAATAGAGGTGATGAATTATTTTTTTGCAGTAGTTTTACAAATGTGTAACCTGTTTTGATTTTAGGATTTCAAGGTCTTATTCATTCCTGATTCCAGGAAACAAGGCTGAATATGGGATTGAAAACGGCTGAAACGCCCTAAAACCGCATGTTAAATATATAACATTTTCATACTGTATCCATACTTCACCCATACTCTATCTATGCTTTATCCATACTTGACCCGTACCTGAGTAATCCAAATTCGGGTTTTTGGGATTTTGGATTCCTTTTTTGCATGGTCTTTTTTTACAATTGTGTACATGTTGTTCTCGATACTTCCGACTGAAAAAGTCGGAAACTCGAACGGACACAGCTGATCGAAGACGAGTGATCATTTACTCGAAATTGAATTAAACGCTAAGAAACAAAGGGCGCAGAGTGTGTATCTGCATTCTTGAACGAGACATCAATCAATAGCTCATTTATGAAAAATCAAACATCTTTAACAGCAGGGCTGTTTACTACGGCTTTGCGCTGGGTTGCCGGCTGGACTTATTTCTCCGCATTCTGGAGAAGACTCATTTTAGAAAACAAACTCAACCCGGATGAAGCCGGCTACATCGGTGAGAAATTCAATCACTTTTTGCCGAATGCCCTGGGAATAAAACCACTGATCGAATACCTGGTTTCACATCCGGATGCACTTTGGTGGGCAATGGCCGTTTTCACCATTGTGGAAGGAATTGTTGGCTTGCTGTTTATGCTCGGACTTTTTACGCGCCTCATGAGTTTTGGAGTATTGAGCCTCGCGCTTGGAATTTTATTGGGTTCCGGCTGGCTTGGCACAACTTGTTTGGATGAATGGCAAATCGGAGTATTGGGAGTTGCAGCCGGATTTACTATTTTTCTTTCCGGA
>NZ_JASLCN010000086.1 GCF_030151805.1 Fluviicola sp. | reverse complement strand
ATGGATTTTTCTAGCTACAGATGATGGATTTAAAAGCAGTTTTTACGATAGGGATATCTTGTTTGATCTCCCTGAGTTCATGGACACAAGTCAATGGAATTCATCCGGTTTCAAATGATTACCAAAAACCGACAGATCCGCAAGTGTTGAAAAAACTGGAGCAATGGCAGGATCAGAAATTCGGGGTGATTATCCACTGGGGCTTGTATGCTGTTCCCGGAATTGTAGAATCCTGGTCGATTTGTTCTGAAGACTGGATTACCCGGGATTCAACGTCAAATTATGACGATTACAAAAAATGGTATTGGGGCTTGAGTAAGGAATTGAACCCGGTGAAGTTTAACCCGGAAAGGTGGGCGGATATTTCAAAGAAAGCAGGAATGAAGTACCTGGTTTTTACAACCAAGCATCATGACGGATTTTGCATGTTCGATACCAAACAAACGGATTTTAAAATCACGGCGGGTCCTTTTGCTTCCAATCCGAAATCAGATGTCTTGAAACACGTGTTTGATGCGTATCGGAAAGAAGGTTTTATGATCGGAGCTTATTTTTCGAAACCCGACTGGCACAATGAAAACTACTGGTGGCCTTTGTACGCAACGCCGAATCGCAATAATAATTACGATACCCGGAAACATCCGTGGCGTTGGGAACAGTTTCAGAATTTTACGTATAACCAGATTCAGGAAATCGTTACCGGATACGGCGGTGTGGATATTTTGTGGCTCGATGGCGGCTGGGTGAGACCGATGAACACCATTGATGACGAGGTCTTGTCGTGGGGAGCACCGATTCCGCAGTGGAACCAGGAATTGAACATCGGGAAAATTGCCGGAATGGCGCGCTCGCACCAACCGGGAATGATCGTTGTAGACAGAACGGTGCAAGGACCTTATGAAAATTATCAAACTCCGGAACACACAATTCCTGAAAAGCGGATCAACAATCCGTGGGAAACATGTATGCCGCTTTGTACCAATTGGGGGTATGTGCCGAATGACGAAATCAAGTCAACGGAAAGAGTGATCCGGACTTTGGTGGAAGTCGTTGCCAAAGGAGGAAACCTGTTATTGGGTGTAGGGCCGAAAGCAGACGGAACCATTCCGGAAAATGTAGAACAACGCTTGCTGGAAGTAGGAGCCTGGATGGATGCGAATAAAGAAGCGATTTATGAAACACGTTCATTGGATCATTACCGGGAGGAATCTGTTTTTTTCACACACAATCCCAAAAAGAAGAAAACGTATGCCTTGGTTGTTGTGAACGAATCCCTGAAGAAAAATAAAATCGTTTCCTGGTCGGTGAATCTTCCAAAGAAGGGAACAGCGATGATTTACCTCCCGACCGGAGAAAAAGTAAACTGGAAGATTGCAAATAATCAGGTGCATGTTCAGCTTCCGGGATCAATCGTCCACTCGAAATCTGAAAATCCTGTCTGGACTTTCGCCTTTGAGACGGAATGAGCTTATTTGACTTCGAGATCCGCTTTTAAGGGCAAATCCCTGGAAGAAGACCCGATCATGATCCGGAAAATTCCCGGTTCTACAACAGGTTTTAATTCTGCATCCAACTGTTCCAGTAATTCAGGAGTAATCTCAAAGATAATTTCGGTTTCTTCTCCGGCTTTCAAATGAATGCGTTGGAAACCTTTTAATTCCTGAACCGGCCGAACGATTGAACTGAGAACATCTTTGATGTATAGCTGAACCACTTCATCGCCGTCACGCTTTCCGGTGTTTTTAAGTTTGAACCGAACCTTTGTGCTTTCACTGCCTGAAATACCGGAACGATCCAAACGGATATCCGAATAGCTGAATTGGGTATAACTCAAGCCAAACCCGAAAGGGAAAAGTGGTTGACCACTTAAATTGTTGTAATCGTTTCCGCGCCCGGTTGGCTGATGGTTGTAAACTAACGGAAGTTGCGCTTCATTCATTGGAAAGGTGACGGGTAATTTTCCACTTGGGTTCACTTCCCCAAAAAGAACATCCGAAACTGCGCGCCCGCCTTCTTGTCCCGGATACCAAAGCATTGCAATCGCTTCCGTTTTATCTATCCAGTTTTCCATCGTAACAGCACTTCCACCTACAATCAGCACAATCACCGGTTTTCCGGTAGCATTCAGGGCTTGAATCAGTTCTTCCTGGTGTCCGGGAAGTTTCAGTGATGCCCGGTCGAGAAATTCTCCTTCTGTGATTCCTGCCACAACAATGGCAACATTTGCCTTTTTTGCCAGTTGAACACTTTCATCTATCTTTTTTTTCCAATCCGTATCAATTGTTGCATTCCAGATCAGGCGGATTTTGCCCTCACCCTGTGTTTCGTGAAACTCAACGCGGATAGCATATTTTTCTCCTTTTTTGAATTTGTAAGGAACCAAATCTGTGTGATAAGATTGTTTATCCCAGCGGTCGATCAGAAGTTTGTCATTCAGGTACAAACGAAAACCGTCATTTCCCTCCAATCCAATTTGAAATTCTCCGCTTTTCGGAGCCGTTAATCCCCCTGTCCAGCGAGCGCTGTAATGATCCGCTTTCAATTTTTCGTGTGGGGAGTACAAGGTCCAGTGAAAGTTAATTTCTTCGTTTCTTCTTTCATAAACAGGTTTGCCGCTTAGTTCTGTATTGTCGAAATAAGCAGAGGCTAAACCCGGAGTTCCGTTTGATTCCAGGTACTTTGATTCAATCGTTTCGAATAGGTCCAAATTTCTGTTGGCACCTTCCGAATAAAGAATACGTGTGTTTTTCCCGACCTGTTCTTTGATTCCATCCAGGATACTTATTTTTTGATACCCCGGACCACTGTATCCGCCCAAGCGTGCTTCCACGGCATCAGCTCCGAAAACTGCAATGGTTTTTATTTCGGATGAAAGCGGAAGAACATGTTGTTCGTTCTTTAATAAAACAATGGATTCCTGCGCTACTTTTCGCGCCAGGTTTTTTCCTTCCGTATGAAGTGTTTGTTCGTCAATTTGTTCTGAGATATAAGGATGTTCAAACAAGCCGAGTTCAAACTTGGCCCGGAGCACGCGCGCTACTGCATCATTCAAGCGATTACTGTCGACCAATCCGTTTTTGAAAGCGGGGTAGAATAACGAAGAATGATTGACATCGGTTTGAAAAATCACATCCATTCCTGCATTGATGGCATGAGCACCACTTTCGCTGTAATCTGTAGCAGTTTTGTGTAAAACCAGTTCGCCGCCAACTGCATTTGCGTCTGAAATGACGAAACCGGTAAATTTCCATTCGTTCTTCAACTTTTCGGTCAATAACCACTTGTTGGAAGAGCAGGCTGTTCCGTTCAGTGAATTGTAAGCTGTCATGATGGAACGGGCATTTCCCAATTGAATCGTTTGTTTGAAAGGAACGAAATGAGTTTCTTCCAATGCACGTTCACTTAAATGAATCGGGTAGCTGTCGCGGCCTCCGTCACCAACATTTGCTACAAAATGTTTTGGAGTAGTAATAATTCCCAGCGATTCGAAGGAACGGACGAAAGCCAATCCCATGTGTGTGGT
>NZ_JASLCN010000054.1 GCF_030151805.1 Fluviicola sp. | reverse complement strand
ATTCGTAATTCGTAATTCGTAATTCGTAATTCGTAATTCGTAATTCGTAATTCGTAATTCGTAAATTACCCTTTGTATTCTACTTTTTTTGCGCCTTCAAGAACCGTTTCTTTCATCGATTCCATGTAGTCGCTCAATACTTTTTGAAGATCCGGATTAGTCGCTCCTAAGATTTTTGCAGCCAGGATTCCTGCGTTTTTTGCGGCATTAATCGCAACTGTTGCAACCGGAATTCCATTCGGCATCTGAACGATTGAAAGCAAACTGTCCCAACCATCGATGGAATTGCTGGATTTGATCGGAACACCAACAACCGGAAGCGGAGTCAGACTCGCTGTCATTCCCGGTAAATGAGCTGCACCTCCCGCTCCGGCAATAATAACCTGGATTCCTCTTTCGGAAGCCGTTTTTGCATACTCAAACATGCGCTCGGGAGTACGGTGTGCAGAAACAATGGTTAACTCATAAGGTACTCCGAATTGCTTTAAAATTTCAGCTGCTTCTTGCATAATTGGCAGGTCTGAAGTACTGCCCATGATAATTCCAACCATTTGTTTCAATTTTGTTTGCAAATCTAACGAATAATACACTATCGTTGAAAACTATTCCCCGATTGTGAAGTATTTCCACCCGTTTTTATTGAATTTTCTGTTAGTTTTGGTCTTCGTCCAACTTAAATTATGAATAAAACGATACTAATACTCGTGTGTGCTTTTTTGGTACCATGGAGCGCGCAACTACTTGCTCAAACTACTTTCATTACCGACAATTTTGAGAATTCCTTTTCCTGGAATACAGTGAGTACTTCCGGTCCGAATCAATGGGTTCAGGGATCCTGCACGAATAACGGCGGAAATAAGGCGCTGTACATCAGTTCGGGAGGAACAACCAATGATTGCACACCGACAGGAATTCAACATTACGGATATGCCAACGCAGCAGCAGGAACAGAAACGGCCATTGTTTACCGCGAGGTCAATGCAAGCTGTTTCAGTGCCATGACCGTATTAGCAGACATACAAATCGAAGGAGAAAGCGGACTTGATTACCTGGAATTGGTCATCAGTACAAATTCCGGGGCAAGCTGGGCACCTGTTTCTACCCAATTAGTGGCAAATGCTTCTTATTCCGCGTTTAGTCAGCTTCTCCCGGGAAGTTTTGACAACAGTGTTTTCTGGCTCGGCTTCCGCTTCACCTACAACAATTCAAATATCGGAAACAAAGCTCCGGCTGTGGACAATTTCCGGATTCAGGGAACTTCGTCGGATGTAACTCCGCCAACCATTACCTGTCCGTCTCCGGCATCCGTTTATTCGGACGAACTTTGTGTGTTTACACTACCGGATTACGGTGCTTTGGCAACTGTCAATGACGCCTGTGGAATCGTTTCGGTTATTCAGTCTCCGGCAATCGGAAGTACGGTAAACGGCAACACAACCATTACACTTCAGGCAGTAGATCCTTCCGGAAACAACACAAGTTGCAACTTCACGCTGACAGTTTTAGACACTGTTCCTCCAAAACCAACTTGTCCGTCCCTGGATACAGTTTACGCTTCAGCATCGTGTACGGGAATTGTTCCGAACCTGGTTCCGGACGTAACTGTTATTGTTGAATATTGTACTCCTTTCGGATCACTTGCTTTCAGCCAAAATCCGGCACCGGGAGCTCCGTTGAATGCAACACAAAACGTAACCGTAACCGTGACAGATCTTGCAGGAAACTCGGGAAGCTGTTTCACACATGTGCTTTTGTTTGATACGATTTCACCACACATCACTTGTCCGGCAAACCAAACAGTTTCAACCAACAACGGTTGTGCTTACGATATGGGAACTTTCACCACGCAGGCAACCGTAGTCGATAATTGCTCAACCGTATTTTCTTTAAATCAAAGTCCTGCCGTAGGAAACACGCTTCCGGTTGGTCCGAATAACGTAACCATTCAGGCAATCGACGGCGAAGGAAATGCCCAGGTTTGTCAGTTTGTATTGACGGTTCAAGATCTGACATTGCCGGTAATCAATTGCCCTACCGGAATTACAGCTCCGGTCAACAATCAGTGTTTGGCTTTGGTCGGAAACTTGGTTCCGCTTGTTTCCGGGACAGATAACTGTACGGCAAGCAACCAATTGGTATTTGCTCAAAACAAACCGGCAACATTGCTGTTTTCAGACACGATTACTGTTTTGATGACTGCGATTGATTTGAACGGAAACATCGGAAGCTGTACGATTTTCATTACGGCAATCGACACATTAGCTCCGGTCGTAACGTGTTTAAGCGATACGAGTTTGGCAATTTCAGGAAACTGCTCGATGACCATTCCGAATTTGAGCGGAACCCACAGCGCAGTTGAAAACTGTGCCCCTTCCAACTTATTGACTATTTCTCAAAACCCGCTTCCGGGAACGGTTGTTACCAACCCGGTGGGAATTGTGATTTCGTATACGGACACTTCCGGAAATGTAGGAACCTGTGTTACACAAGCGGTTCCAATCGAATCAATCGCTCCGACCATTACTTGTCCGCCGGCGCAAACGGTCAACAACGGAGTTTCCTGTTATGCTTTGATCACAGATTTAACCGCTTTGGCAACCGTAACGGACAATTGCTCGGGTTATTCCCTGACGCAATTACCAGCAGCAGGAACCAACCTGATTTCGGGAACGCATAATGTGCTGATTACCGTGACGGATTTGGCAGGAAACAGTGCTTCCTGTACCACCACTTTCACCATCATCGAAACACAGGCCCCTTCCATTACCTGTCCGGGAAATATTTCTACCTGTAATCCATTGATTACATACACCAACCCGGTTGGAACGGACAATTGTTACTTTACCATTTCGCAAACAGATCTTTCGGGGTTCTCTTCCGGTGATATTTTCCCTGTTGGAACAACTACACAAACTTATCAGATTGAAGATTCTTCCGGAAATACCAGTTCTTGTTCATTCACTGTTCAGGTACTGCAATATCCGGACACTGCTTTTGTCCCGAACAGCCTGATTTACCTTTGTGATACCTATACAACGAGCATCGCAGCACAAGCCATTCAATCCGGAACGGGATCGTGGAATATGCTGACTGGAGGTGGAACAATTACCAGTCCGAACGCAACGCAAACAACGGTTCAAAACCTTTCTTTGGGAACAAATACATTCGAATGGGTGGTGACTTCTCCTACTTGCGGATCTCGGCGGGATACCGTAAGAATTGATGTAAACATGCCTCCTCCACAGGCAAGTCTTCCGGATTCCATGTATGCATGTGCAACGACAAGCTACATCATCCAGGCAAATAGCCCGGGAAACAATGCTCAGGGAACCTGGTCGAGCAATTCTGCTATCACAATCAACAATATTCATGCTCCGGTTGCGACTATTTTGTCCATTCCGGCAGGATATCACACCTTGTATTGGACAATCTCCACAAACGGATGTCCGAGCACGGTCGACAGCAGTATTATTTACAAACCGATTCAAGCGGCTGTTCTTACCAATGACACGACTTTGTGCTTGAATCAGCTTCCGATTAACCTGCACGGAAGCGATGCCGGATTTGATCAATCAACTTACTGGATCGAATTGGCAGGTAATGCAACCTTGACGAATAAATACAATGCAAATACAAAACTCACAGGAGCTGCTCCGGGAGATTTGGTTTTGTTGTACAAACTCGTTCATGATTTCTGTGGTTCGACGCAAGATACCTTGCGAATTCACCTGGATATGTGCGGTGAAGGCTCATTCGAAATCCCGACCGTGTTTACACCAAACCATGACGGGGATAACGACAAATTCATCATTCCGAATCTGCATGAAACCTATCCGGATTGTAACGTCATGATTATTAACCGCTGGGGATCCAAAGTATTCGAATCCAAAGGATATGCCGAACCGTGGGACGGAACTTTCAAAGGTGAAGAACTTCCACTCGGAACGTACTTCTACGAGATCGTTTCTCCGAACAACGATTTCAAAACGCTAAAAGGTTCAATCAGTATCATTCGTTAATCCTTGTCAATCATGAAAAAAATCATATTTATATCATCTATTCTGGTTGCTGGATTCACTTTCGGACAACAGGATATTCAATTCACACAAACCGCATCGTCTCCGTTTTTAATCAATCCTGCTGCGGGAGGAATGATGAACGTAGCTGAGGTGACGCTTGGAAACCGCCTGCAATACGCCGGAGTTGACGGAAGACCAATGACCACTTTTGCAGGAATTCAAAGCATGGTGCGTTTCAAAAAACGCAAATCAAAAGCACTTCTCGGTGAACTGGCTTCGATCGGTCAAACTTTTTACAGCACACCGCAGCGAACCGTCGGTTACAAACAGGTTGCCGGGCTGACTTTCATCAACGATGTGATCGGTCCGTTTACCAGAACGAGTGTGAAAGGAAATATCGGAGTGCACATTCCGTTGTCGCAAAAATTAAATGCCGGAGTCGGCATCGGGTTGGGTTGGTCCAATTTCGGGATCGACGCTTCAAAAGTCACACTTGGTTCTGCCAACGATAAAGCGTATACGAATTACCTGGGAATTTCTGCACGACAAAATTACCTTGACGCCCAGGCAGGACTGGTTATTTACAACGACCGGTTGTTGGTCAGCGTAAGCGGAAGCCAAATCTTTAAGAATAAAGTGCGTTTAAGTGATGTA
>NZ_JASLCN010000047.1 GCF_030151805.1 Fluviicola sp. | reverse complement strand
ATTCTTATGCTAAAATTTATTCCGGTGGAGGTAGAACAACTAATCAATTATTGAATCTATCAGCATATGCACAAGCTGAGAAAAAGTTTTGGAAACGATTGACTATTTCTATTGGTGGGCGCCTGGAATATTTCCAACTGAACGACTCTCTTACAGCATTAAAACCTATTTTCCGGGCAGGAACTAATTTCAAACTGACTAAGGCTACATTTTTAAGAGCTTCATATGGACAAGGTTACCGTTTCCCAACAATAACAGAGCGATTTATTAGTACAGGTGTTGGAAATTTTGGAGTGTTTCCGAACGCAGACGTTAAACCGGAATCTAGTTGGAATGCAGAATTTGGTATCAAACAAGGTTTCAAAATCGGACCTGTAATGAGTTTCTTTGATATTGCCGGATTTTGGCAGGAATATCAAAACACAATTGAATATACTTTCGGTTTCTGGAAACCATTTGTTCAGGACTTATCAAATTCTTTCGGTTTCAAATTTGTTAATACCGGAAGATCTCAAGTGAAGGGAATAGATGCTTCATTAGCCGGTACCGTCAGTCTTGGAAAGAAAAGCGATTTAACCTTTCTATGTGGTTACACATTTATTAAACCAGTAACATTGTCACCAGATTATAAGTACGCCAAAGATGCTTATGGTAATAGTTACTCATACAACTTCACTTCTTTAGATTCTAGTTCTCGCGTTTTGAAATATAGGTTTTTACACAATTTGAAAATCGACATGGAATATTCTTTTTTAAAGAAATTAGCAATCGGTTTCAGTGCGAAATATTATTCCAAGATTGTGAATATGGATGGGGTTATTGCCGGATTTGAAGAAATTACGAAACAATTGGCTTCTATCCAGGACATTTCTTACATGGATTTCTACAACTCTCACCGCCACGGTAACTGGATCTTCGATGCACGGATCTCTTATTTGTTGAAAGACAAGCACCGTTTTGCAATTATCGGAAGCAATATTCTAAACAAAACATACTCGTTGAGACCTTTGAAAATCGAAGCTCCAAGAACAGTCATGTTACAATACACGCTGAAATTAGGAGGAGATTAATGTTTATCGAAAGACTTTAGGACGTACTTTTGTAAAAAAACAAGATGCGCGTTCTCATTGTTGGTCTCATTTTCGTTGTTGGAGTTGTTGTTGCGTATGTCTTCACGAAACCGGAGGATAAACCCCTGAAGATCTATAATCCCATCGATGTGGAATCGGAGATGGTGGAGAAAGACCTGGCACGAAAGGGTTTCGGGCATACCATCCAGGAGTTTTCATTTACGGATCAAAGCGGAAAACCATACGGATCGAAAGATCTGAAAGGAAAGGTCTATGTTGCCGAGTATTTCTTCACAACCTGCGGAACTATTTGTCCGAGAATGAATGCAGAAATGCAACGTGTTCAGGCCGCTTACAAAGGAAATGATCAGTTCAAAATTCTAAGTTTCACCGTCAATCCCGAAACAGATTCTGTGGCTCAAATGAAACTTTATGCGGATGGTCATGGCGCCGATCCGAAACAATGGCATTTTCTGACCGGTGAAAAAACGGATCTGTATAAACTTGCCAGACGTAGTTTTTTTGTGTTAAAACCTGCTGAAGCAGCCAACCAGGGAGATGTCGGTTCGGATTTCATTCACACGAATTATTTTGTTTTGGTAGATACACATAAGCGCATCAGAGGCTATTACGATGGAACTGATTCCAAAGAAGTAGACAAGCTAATCGGTGATATCGGAAAATTATTGGAAGAAGAAAAGTAAAATCTCCTTTCACCTATAACGAATTAGTTAATTCACGCTTCACAAAGCGTTAAAAATAGCATCATAAGCGAATTCTGGTTATTTTCGACGAAATTTCGTTACCAAATGCAAACTACAAAAACAAACTACGGAGCACTTTCCACACTCACCACTGTATTCTTCTTTTGGGGATTTATTGCGGCGGGAAACAATATTTTCATTCCTTTTTGCAAGCATTATTTCAACCTGGATCAGTTCCAAAGCCAGCTGATTGATTTTGCTTTTTATGGCGCATATTACCTCGGAGCACTTGGTTTATTTGTTTTTAGCACCATGACCAGAAAAGACCTGGTTTCAACGTGGGGCTATAAAAAGAGTATCATTAACGGATTGCTTTTTTCTGCTTTGGGTGCAACAATGATGATTATCTCCGTTTACCTGAATGTTTTTGCTGCGATGTTATTCGGATTATTCATTGTTGCTTTGGGGTTCTCTTTACAGCAAACTTCTGCCAATCCGTTTATGATTGCGCTGGGAGATGAGAAAACCGGAAGTAACCGCATCAATTTGGGAGGGGCAATCAATAGTTTGGGAACCAACATCGGACCGATCATTGTTTCATTGGCACTATTTGGAACCACTGCAGCTATCCCAGACGAAAAAATCGAAGCATTGAGTCTGAACAAAGTAGTGATTTTGTATGCATGCGTCGGTTGTTTATTTCTTGGAGTGGCTGCACTTTTCAGTTTTTCTAAAAAATTACCGGGCGGACAGTTAGAACAAATCATTGACGAAACATCCGACAGGGCAAAAAAGGGAATGGTGACCATGCTGGTAATAACCGGCTTATTGATCGCCTGCTTCTCACCGGTTATGAACAGCTACCGCTCCGATGAAGCAAAACAATTAACAGAATTGAAAGGCGACCTGGAGCAATTAACAATCGGTGAAGACAACAAACCGATCCAAAACCTTACGGCTTCTCAATTGGAAACCAAAAAGGAAATCGAAATTGAAATCAAAAAAATACAGGAGCCTCTTGAAAAATACAGAATGGTTTGGCTCTCAGCAGGGCTTCTATGTGTCTTGGGTGGTATTTTATTTGCAAACCGATCAGCAAAAAAGAATGAGCATGGCTGGGGAGCATTGAAATATCCGCAGCTAAGTCTGGGAATGCTCGCCATCTTCGTCTATGTGGGTGTCGAAGTGGCTGTTGGAAGTAACCTGAGTGAATTGTTAAAACAGCCGGCATTCGGAGGTTTTGAATCTTCCGAAACAACTCCGTTTATTGCCATGTATTGGGGAAGTTTGATGATCGGGCGCTGGTCCGGATCAATCAATGCTTTCAACTTTTCCCGACAAACCAAACTGATTCTGAAATTTATTGTTCCCCTCATTGCACTGGGAGTAAGTTTAACCGTTTCGATCGTTTCCGGATATAATGTGAAACCTCTGTATTGGTATTTTATTTGTGTTCTGGTTCAGATCGCCGCATCTTATTTTACAGAAGACAAACCTGCCCGCTCGCTTGCTATTTTCGGAAGTCTCGGATTAGTTTGCATCGTCGTTGGCTTATCTACTACCGGAATTGTTTCTATCTATTCATACTTAAGTGTGGGTCTTTTCTGTTCTACCATGTGGTCTTGTATTTTTTCGCTTTCCCTGGCCGGATTAGGGAAATACCAGGCGCAAGGTTCCGGATTCCTGGTTATGATGATTCTTGGTGGCGGTATTATTCCTCCGATTCAAGGTAAATTATCCGACATCATTGGAATCCAACCGTCGTTTATTGTTGGAGCAGTTTGCTTTGCATACATTACATTCTTTGCAATTTTCGTAAATAAACTGCTCAAAAAACAAGGAATTTCCCTGGACAGCGAGGTAGCAAGTCATTAATTTATTGTTCCAAAAAAAAGAAAAAGCGGCAGGAATGTCGCTTTTTTTGGTTCCAGCCCAATGAGATACTCACTTTTCTAAAATAATCTATATTGTTTCTAAATAAGGTCAAACGTTGATTTGGGTTGTTCTAGCTATTAAATTTGTAACGTTTGAAACATTTTTTAAAATACTATGAGTAAATCTGGAATATTTACGTCCTCAATAGCAAAGAAGTATTGGATGGCTTTAACCGGCCTTTTTCTGATAACCTTTCTTATCGGACACTTGTTGGGAAACCTTCAACTAATTACGAAAACGGGTGAAGAAGGTCGACGTGCATTCAACGAGTACGCCTACTTCATGGGTCACAACATCTTCATTAAGATTTTGGCTTACGCTACTTACATCTCTATTTTGGCTCACGCCTTCCTTGGATTGTATTTAGCAGTGAAAAACAAGCAGGCTCGTCCGAAAAACTACGCTTACAACAAGCCAAGTGCAAATTCCGGAGCAGCTTCCCGTTACATGGCTATTTTGGGTACAATTATTTTGGTATTCATCTGTACGCACATGGCAAACTTCTGGTACAAGCAAAAAGTAGCTGAAACAGTTCCGTTGCATTATGTTGAAGTGAAAAAAGTACAGCAAGGACAAGACCCGATGACTGGTCAGCCGGTAACGCAAGAGTACACAGAAATTCAGGCTCTTACAACAATGGGCGTTTATTTCCCGATCGGATACATCAATCCGCAAACAAATGAAAAAGAAATTCAAATCAAACCGGAAGGAACAAAATTCAAAGATCCTCAAAGTGGTTTGGTTGCGGCAGAAGGTTACCGCGACTTGCATACTGTTGTCATGAACTTCTTCGGGCAATCTGAGCAAGGTCAGCCAACAAACCAATACGCACTTATAGCAGTTATCTTATACGTCGTTTCGATGTTCGTATTGATGTTCCACTTGTGGCACGGATTCGCTTCTTCATTCCAATCATTGGGATTGAACCACAGAAAATACAACGGGCTGATCTCGTTCGTCGGTAAAGCGTTTGCAATTGTAGTTCCATTATTATTCGCGATCATTCCAGTTATTATTTACTTGAGAAAATAATATTCAAAAAATTACTTTATGTCTATTCTAGATTCAAAAATACCAGAAGGTCACATTTCAAAAAAATGGACCGACTACAAAGACCACTTGCGCTTAGTTGCACCCAATAACCGTCCGAAAATTGATGTGATCGTTGTCGGAACAGGTTTGGCAGGAGCTTCAGCAGCAGCTTCTCTTGGAGAAATGGGGTACAACGTGAAAGCATTCTGTTTCCAGGATTCTCCGCGTCGTGCACACTCCATCGCAGCTCAGGGAGGTATCAACGCAGCAAAAAATTACCAGAACGACGGTGACTCGGTCTACCGCTTATTTTACGATACGATCAAAGGGGGTGACTACCGTGCACGTGAAGCAAACGTTCACCGTTTGGCTGAAGTATCCGGAAATATCATCGACCAATGTGTTGCTCAGGGAGTTCCTTTTGCACGCGAGTACGGCGGTTTGTTAGACAACCGTTCATTCGGTGGTACACAAGTACAACGTACATTCTACGCTGCAGGACAAACCGGACAACAATTGTTGTTAGGAGCTTATTCAGCACTTTCCCGCCAGATCGGATTAGGAAATGTGCAGATGTACAACCGTCACGAAATGCTGGATTTGGTGAAAGTAGACGGAAAAGCGCGCGGAATCATTGCCCGCAACCTGATTACAGGTGAAATTGAGCGTCATTCAGCTCACGCCGTGATTCTTTGTACCGGTGGTTACGGAAACGTTTACTTCCTTTCTACCAATGCAATGGGATCTAACGTAACAGCAGCATGGAAAGCGCACAAACGTGGTGCTTACTTCGCAAACCCTTGTTATGTACAAATTCACCCGACATGTATTCCGGTACATGGTACAAACCAATCGAAGTTGACATTGATGTCAGAGTCATTGCGTAACTCCGGTCGAATTTGGGTGCCGAAGAAAAAAGAAGATGCAGAAGCAATTCGTACAGGTAAAATGAAACCAACGGATATCGCTGAAGAAGATAGAGATTATTACCTGGAGCGTCGTTACCCGGCGTTTGGAAACCTGGTTCCGCGTGACGTTGCTTCCCGTGCAGCGAAAGAGCGTTGTGATGCCGGTTTCGGAATTGAGGCAAATGATACGATGGAAGGTGTTTACCTGGATTTCTCGGCTGAGATTAAAGCCAAAGGAAAACAAGCTGCTCATACTTCCGGAAATCACAATCCAAGTGAGGAAGAAATTATCAAGTTGGGTAAGAAATGGGTGGAAGAGAAATACGGAAACTTGTTCCAGATGTATGAAAAAATTACAGATGAGAACCCGTATGAAACTCCGATGAAGATTTATCCTGCAGTTCACTACACAATGGGTGGTGTTTGGGTTGATTATAACCTGCAATCAACTATTCCGGGATGTTTTGTGGCAGGTGAAGCAAACTTCTCAGATCACGGTGCAAACCGTTTGGGAGCTTCTGCTTTGATGCAGGGGTTGGCTGACGGATATTTCGTGGTTCCTTACACTGTTTCAGATTATTTGGCGGGAGATATCCGTACAGGAAAAATCTCAACGGATTTGCCTGAGTTTGACGAGGCTGAAAATCATGTGAAAGACATGATTTCAAAGTTCCTGAATAACAACGGATCAAAAACAGTTGATCACTTCCACAAACGTTTGGGACACATCATGTGGAACAAAGTAGGAATGGGTCGAAATGCACAAGGTTTGACTGAAGCTATTGCAGAAATTGCTGCTTTGCGCGAAGAGTTCTACAAAGAGGTTTACGTTCCGGGTGATGCAAATGAATTGAATCCTGAATTGGAAAAAGCACTTCGCGTAGCGGATTTCATGGAATTGGGTCAATTGATGGCAAGAGATGCTTTGCAACGTAATGAGTCTTGCGGTGGACATTTCCGCGAAGAATATCAGGATGCGGAAGGTGAAACTTTGCGTGACGATGAAAACTTCAACTTCGTTGGAGCCTGGGAATACAAAGGAATGGATATTAACCAATCCGAGTTACACAAGGAAGTATTGAACTACGAGTATATTAAAATAGCAGCAAGAAATTATAAGTAATCAGGTTTTTGACAGTCACGTGACACATCGCGTACCGACTGAAATCAAACCTGAAACATAAACATTAGAGTTATGGCATCAAAAACAATCAATATAAACCTGAAGATTTGGCGTCAAAAGAACGCGAATTCGAAAGGAAGTATGGAGACATACAAATTGGATAATGTTTCAACAGACAGTTCATTCCTGGAAATGTTAGATCAATTGAACGAACAGCTGGTGAATGAGCGCAAAGAGCCAATCGCATTTGACCACGACTGTCGGGAAGGGATTTGTGGAATGTGTTCTTTGTACATCAACGGAGAAGCACACGGTCCGGATCGCGCAGTTACAACGTGCCAGTTGCATATGCGTAAATTCAAAGACGGCGAAACGATTTATGTAGAGCCGTGGAGAGCAAAAGCGTTTCCGGTAATCAAGGATTTGGTTGTAGACCGTTCGGCATTTGACCGTATTCAACAAGCTGGTGGATTCGTTTCTGTAAACACTTCCGGACGCACAATGGACGCAAACGCTATTCCGATCGGGAAAGCTGAAGCAGACAAAGCGTTTGAAGCTGCAACGTGTATCGGATGTGGTGCGTGCGTTGCATCTTGTAAAAATGCTTCCGCAATGCTCTTCGTTTCTGCGAAAGTATCTCAATTGGCATTATTGCCGCAAGGACAGGTTGAAGCACAGCAACGCGTTCTGAATATGGTGAAGCAAATGGACGAAGAAGGTTTCGGAAACTGTACAAATACAGGTGCTTGTGCTGTTGAATGTCCGAAAGAAATCTCTTTGGAGAACATCGCTCGCATGAACCGTGAATATTTAAAAGCAATGGTTGCTGCCGACTAGTTCAGGCAAAACCCCGTAATACACTACAAAAGCTCCCTTTCAGGGGGCTTTTTTTGTTCCCGAATTAGCAATCAATCACTTATATCATTCAACTTTCTGATTAAAAATTTTTTATTTGTTAATTTTTCCTTAATTTAGGGCATCTTTAATTTACTTATGTTATGAAAAAACTATTACTTTCCTTTGGATTGGTAATGGTCGGTTCTACTGCTATGTCACAAGTGATATTCTCAGTTGAAGCGCCAGCATCTATCCATGGTTTTTATGATTTCACCAGCAATGGTGATGGAAGCAACTGGGGTCTTTCGACTTTAGTTGGATTTACCCCGGTATTAGACACTGTTGTAATTGCAAATGATGGTACAACAACAGGAGTTAACGCTCAGG
>NZ_JASLCN010000046.1 GCF_030151805.1 Fluviicola sp. | reverse complement strand
GTAAAAAGCGGATTATACAATGAATTCGAAGACATGCTTCTTTTTCCGGAAAAGTGGAAAGACACCTTGAGGCTTTCTATTGTGATGACGTCCAAAGAAACACAATTGGAAGAAGTAACCATCACCGCCAACGATATTTTCTGGGCCTATCCGAGAAAACAAGCCAATGTAATGGATTTCAAAATACAACCGGACGGAAATATGTTGCTTTGCTGTAGTGACGAACACAACTACTTCCTGAGACACCTGAATCCGATGGGAGACAAAATCTATGAAACAACAATCCGGAAACACCCCAAACAACTGCGCCAGGATTGTGGAGGAAGGGTTCACTTAGTTTATAAAGACAGTATTTATGAAACTTCTGTTGTCGGAGAATCAGTTGGTATTTTCTCCCCGGTACCTTATTACAAAGCCATCGGGTTAATTGATAACTGTTCTTACTCCGACGACACTTCCATCATTATCCGGTCTTACCTCTACCAGAATCAATACCTGGATTACCGCTTGATCACAAAGAAAACAAGAAGCACCAAGTTACTTTACGTGTGCCAGGACCGACAAAAAAGCAGGCAGCTGAAGGATTACCAAAAAGACAATAAACTCACAGTTAGTGAAATCCTCCGGCAGTCTGATGCCAATCATTCCGACAATCTTTCGAATAAATACAGCGAACTGAAAAAAGAGCGCGATCGCTGGGCAACACAACAATTTTACAACTTCATTGTTTTTAAACCCTTATACGCTCCGTTATTTGAACTCAACGATTCCTTGTTTATTTTTGATCATGTCAATGATTCTGCGATCGTTTTCACAAAATCCGGTTTGCGCGTCAGAAGCTTCCCTATTTCTTACCAATACTTCAGAGGCTGGAAAAGCGAACTCATCCCGAATATTGAAAAAACACAGGTATATGCCCGTTTCGAAAATGACGGATTGACGTATTTAAAAAAGATCAACCTGGCGAACGGAAAAATTGAAAGCGAAGTCCAAATCAAAAAACACATCTTCCCCGAGCACATTCAAATTCGCGAAGATTTCATCTATTATATCTACAAAGATTACCTCGATTTGAGTATGCATTACATATTCAAGCAGCATTTAACAAAACCCTGAAGAAAGATTGTATGTCAGCTTGTAGATAACGCTAATTTTGCTTAACTTCAAGTAAGTCATGAAAAACAACGAAACAATCAGTAATCCTGCGGAATTCACTGAACGATTTATCAATCAAACAAACAGTCCCGTTTTTTTAACCGGGAAAGCCGGAACAGGGAAAACAACCCTTCTCCGGAAGATTGTAGAGACAACTCATAAAAACACTGTCATTGTTGCTCCTACCGGAATTGCAGCTTTAAATGCCGGAGGTGTTACCATCCATTCGTTCTTTCAGCTTCCCTTCAGTTCATTCATTCCTGAATTTGTTTCGGAAGGATTGGTGAATGGAAACACCAAGTTTGAATCGAAGGAAACACTGAAACGTCATTTTCATTTCAATAAAACCCGGCAAAACCTCATCCGGAGTGTTGAATTACTGATCATTGACGAAGTTTCGATGCTGCGTGCCGATTTATTGGATGCAATTGACTGGACTTTGAGAAATGTACGCAGAAACAACGATCCTTTCGGGGGAGTTCAGGTATTGTTTATCGGCGATTTATTGCAGCTTCCTCCCGTTATCAAACCGGAAGAATGGAACTTACTTAAAAATCATTATCACGGAATTTTCTTTTTCAACGCACATGTTTTCAAGGAGCAAGCTCCGGTTTACATCGAGCTGGATAAGATTTTCCGCCAGGACGACCAATTGTTTATCGACCTTCTGAATCATTTACGGAACAATGAAATCACTTCTGAAGATCAGAAATTGCTGGAAAAGTATGTCAATCCGCATTTCGACTCCACCAAAGAAGAAGGATATATTACCTTAACAACACACAACTCAAAAGCAGATCAGCTAAACGCTACGGCATTGAATTCACTTGTGGAAAAATCCGTGACATATTCAGCTGAGATCAAGGGCGATTTCCCCCCTCATTTGTTTCCGTTAGAAAAAGAGACCGAATTGAAAGTCGGGGCGCAGATCATGTTCATCAAGAATGACATGTCTTTTGAGAAAAACTTCTACAACGGGAAAATGGGAGTTATCAAATCCCTGACCAGCGAAGAAATTGAAGTTTTCTTCAAAGATGAAAAGCGAAGCATCGTTGTGGAGAAATACGAATGGAACAACATCAAATATTCACTCAATGAACAATCCGGTGAGATTGAAGAGGAAATACTCGGAACCTTTGTGCATTACCCCATTAAACTTGCCTGGGCGATTACCATTCACAAAAGCCAGGGATTAACTTTCGATAAAGCAGTACTGGACGTTTCCCAGGTTTTTGCTCCCGGACAAGCTTATGTTGCGCTATCAAGACTTCGCAGTCTTTCCGGGCTGGTTCTTTTGAAACCACTGTCTATGAATGGCTTGATCAACGACCAGCAGGTGGTTTCCTATTCTTCCAACAAAGCCCCGGAAGATGCAATGAAATTGTTTCTCGACAGGGAAACCGCCCGATTCATTTATACAAGTCTTTTTCAGGCTTTCGATTGGTACGATTACACCACTAAATGGGCAACTTTTGAATTAGGCCTCAAACTTCAGGGACCAAAAACCGAAAAAGGAAAAGACAAATCCTGGGCAGCCAATCAGCTGCAAACGGTGCAAACCACTTTTGACGCTGCACGCAAATTCCAAAACCAACTGACCAATATCTTTTCCAAAGAAAATCCCGACTGGACATTTGTTCATGAACGCGTACAGGCCGCTTACCTGTATTTCTTTAAGCCGTTGGATGCACAAGTCTATTCGATTATGAAAAGGCGCTACGAGCTTTCTAAAATCAAAAAAACGAAGAGTTATCATGACGAACTGGAAGAATTGGAACAGGAAGTGGTAGGAGTTGTTCATCGTTTGATGAAAGCACGCTTATTGATGGAAGCTGTGGCCAACCAAAAACCATTTACCAAAGAAACAATCAAAGCTCCGGAGCTGACCAATTATGTTATTGCAAAAAGTCACAGCATTCAGCAGGAATTAAGAGCAAACCGTTCGATGCTCGATGAAATGATGGAAGAAGAATACACCGATGTCGTTCAACTCGTCAAACAGAAAAAGGTTAAAGAGGAAAAAGTGGTTAAGAAAGACACGTACGAAACCACGTTTGAATTGTACGAACAAGGGAAAACAATGGAAGAAATCGCCCGCGAACGTCAGTTAGGTGTTTCAACCATTGAAGGACATTTCGTCAAACTGATCCGCCAGGAAAAAATCGACATCACAGCTCTTTTAGATCCGAAACGAATCAGTGAGATTGAAACTTACCTGGAAGGAACCGAAGGAAAATCTCTTGGAACAATCAAAGATGAATTGGGCGATAAAGTGACTTACGGGGAACTGAAATTGGTTCAGGCGTCGAAGATGTTGTAAATTCAATCATTCACAATATCTTATTTTCCTAAGCCGATAACAGATCTTCCAACTTATAGTTATCGTATTCACCTTTATGAGCTTTTTTCATTTGGATCAGCTCATTCTTAAGCTGAATTTCCAACAATGTTTCCGCATGAACATTAAACAGCTTTTCCAGCTTCAAAAGATGTTCTATCGCAAATTTTCGCTCTCCATTGAAGTATTTATTAATATTTCGCGGAGAAATCTCAATATATTCGGCAAATGCTCCCTTTCTAACTTTTATCTGGTCTAATAATTCATACAAGAATTGCCCTAATTGAATGATTTCTTTAGGATTTTCATTTTCAATATAATCAATCAATGAAAATCGAAAACCTAATAAAATATCTTTAATCTTATCTTCCTTAGACCTTTTGTTATACAAATTTTCTCTGTATTCCCGGACTTGATCCTGTTCTGCCTCAGTCAATTTATGTTCATAATCAGGATTCCCGATAATATCATCAAATTCAATGTCTATTTTATTTCTGTTTTTCTTCATGTTATAGTCTTTTATATTAAATCATTATTCAAATACTCACTGATAAGAAGTTCACTTTGGTCAGGATAAATTTCCATATAGCCAAACGGATTCCTGGCAGCCATATATTTTGTTCGATACAGGTCTTCAAGATACCGCTCCGAGTCTTCATGCTTAGCAAAAGCCTTAAAAGTTAAAATCCCTTTATTGAAACCAATTTCTTCTTTAAAACTCAACCGACAAGCATATGCAATCAAACAACCAGCTACTCTTTTATGCTTTCCCTCACGTCCCCAATTATGAGGAGCAACTTCCAGGTAATCCATGAATGCCCCAAAAGTTTCATGGATTGAAAAAATCATACATCCTTCAATAATAGTTGAAGATTCTTCTCTTACCAGAACAAACGCTCGTTTTCCTTTTGCAAGGCTATGTTTACTAAAATCAAATGACCAACCATTGGTTAATGAAGGCATTTCCTTTTTTCCGCCCACCCTTATCTCTGCGTTAATCAACTGATTCGAATCAACTTCTAATATTTTCACTTTCATTCAATGCCATAGTTTCCGGTTATTAGTTATTCGAAAGATACAAATTTATCGTCGGATTTGTACGACTATTTTGTTAATTCGTCAAAATTGTATGAAAATAAAAAATCACAGAGCAAAAGCCCTGTGATTTTACCAAATTACCATAAACTACTTGCAAATAAATCCAAACCAACAGGACTTATTTTCCTATAGAATACAATCTTACAAAAAGGTAACAAAAAACCCCGGTCTTCTTTCGAAGCCGGGGTTTCTATATGCTGTTGAGCTCTTTCTTACAATCCGAAAGCAGCTTTTACTTTATCTACAAAGTCTAGTTTCTCCCAAGTGAACAATTCAACTTCTTTTACAACCTGCGTTCCGTCAGGAGCGTTGAATGTTTTCTTCACTACTTCATTCTTACGCCCCATGTGACCGTAAGCAGCAGTTTCAGAATAAATCGGGTTTCTCAATTTCAAACGTTGCTCAATTGCATAAGGGCGCATGTCGAAAATCTCCGCACATTTCTTAGCAATTTCACCGTCAGTCATATTTACTTTCGAAGTTCCGTACGTGTTGATGAACAATCCACAAGGCTTAGCAACACCAATTGCATAAGAAACTTGTACCAACACCTCATCACACAAACCTGCAGCAACCAAATTCTTTGCGATATGACGCGTAGCGTAAGCTGCAGAACGGTCTACCTTAGAAGGATCTTTTCCGGAGAAAGCTCCACCACCATGAGCACCTTTTCCACCGTAAGTATCAACGATAATCTTACGACCTGTCAAACCTGTATCTCCGTGAGGTCCTCCGATAACGAATTTTCCTGTCGGGTTGATATGGTAAGTGATCTGATCGTTAAACAACGCTTGCAATTCCGGCTTCAATTTCGCTTTCACACGAGGAATGACGATGTTCACGATATCGTCATTGATTTTCTTCAACATTTCAGCTTCTGTTCCGAAATCATCGTGCTGTGTAGAAACAACAATTGTATCAATACGCTGCGGAACATTATCATCAGAATATTCGATTGTTACCTGGGATTTTGCATCCGGGCGCAAATAAGCGATAATATGGGATTCGTTGTTACGGATTCGGGACAATTCCTGTAAGATATTGTGTGCCAAATCCAAAGCCAATGGCATGTAGTTTTCAGTTTCTTTCGTTGCGTAACCAAACATCATTCCCTGGTCTCCAGCTCCCTGAGCTTCTGCTTTCGCTTCAAAATCATCATTTGAAACCTTGCGGTCAACTCCCTGGTTGATATCAGAAGATTGGTCATGAATGGCAGAAAGAATTCCACAAGAATTCGCTTCAAACATGTATTCAGACTTGGTATATCCAATTTTACGGATCACTTCACGAGCAATCGTCTGAACATCCAAATATGTATTCGTTTTTACCTCTCCGGCCAAAACTACCTGTCCTGTCGTTACTAAGGTTTCGCAAGCGACTTTCGACGTCGGGTCAAAAGCCATAAAGTTATCAATTAGCGCATCTGAGATCTGATCCGCTACTTTATCCGGGTGTCCTTCAGAAACAGATTCTGAGGTAAACAAGTATGACATAGTCCTTGATTATAAAATTTATGGGTGCGAAATTAGTGAAAAAAAAGAAAAAGATTCCCGAATGTTGAAAAAACAGATGTTAATATTCCATTAAATTAGTAGATTAATCCTCGAAAAGGAATAAATCAGATGAAAGTCAAGCATCTTTACATGATAAATTGCTACTTTTCGAACAGGTGAAATGACCTCACCAGAAATAAAAAAGTCAATCAGTTTCATTGCCTTTCAAGTGAAACGCAAAGAATCATTTGATCTCATAGATTGTTGAATGCCAATCGTATTATGGTACTGCTTCAATTTAAGGAAAATGATTGAATTATTTCATTTATCCCTTTGAGCTCTTCGCTTCTTCGCGTTTGTAAAAACTCCAGAAAACAACACTTTATTTCAAAAGTATAATTTGTAATACCAAACAATCCTGCGTGATAAAATTCTCAAAATCGCTATCTTCGAAGTTCAAATGATGGTTTCAATTGCACTTTTTTCCCTTTCAGTACTCTTTCTGGCGCTTGCGGTTTACTGCAGGATGCTCTATGTGAAATTGAGAGATTCCAGGAAAAGCAACCGGGAATTAAGTTTGAAAAATCAGGAATTGAACACGCAGGTTCATTCCAACGAATTGAGTTCGATCCGGTACAAACTGAATCCGCACCTGTTTAAAAATGCATTGAATTCGATTCAATCTCATGCCTATCAGACGTATTATTCCATGGACAAACTTTCGGGTGTTCTGGATTATGTGCTTTACGAAAGCGATCAACCCCTTGTGAGTCTGCGGGAAGAAATGGATTTTGCAGCAAATTTCATCGAGATCAACCGGCTCAAACTGAGTCCGCTTTTTGATTTGCGGATCCGGAATACCATCAATCTGGATGACGAACGGATCGGTAACCTGAAGATTTTACCTTTAATCACCATCGACCTGATCGAAAACGCATTCAAACACACCGATTTTCAAAAAAACGAATCATTTATCTCCATTCACCTGGAGATCAAAGACGGAGAATTTCTCCTGGAAGTCAGCAACCGGATTTCGGAAAGAGCCCCTTTGAAAAAAGAACGAAGTGGTTTGGGACTGAAAAACCTGGAAGAACGATTGAAAATAGCTTATCCGAATGCGTATCAACTCACTCTGAAAAATGAAAAACCCGTTTTTCATGCTCAGTTAAAGCTGCAATTAAATGGATAAAACACTTCGGGTTGTATTATTGGACGACGAATTACTGGCGCTTGCATACTTGCGCACTTTGTGCGATTCGATTCCCGGAATTGAAGTCGTGAAAGCATTCGACGATCCGCTCATTTTCCTTGCCGAGATCAAAAACCTAGCATTCGACTTCTGTATTTCAGATATTGTGATGCCAAGCCTGACCGGGCTGGAAGTTGCCCGGGAACTGAAATCCGTGCCGATCATCTTCACTACGGCGCACAACGAATATGCCGCAGATGCTTTCGACGTGGAGGCGATTGATTATTTGAGAAAACCTGTTCAAAGAGAACGTTTGGCACGCGCAATCGAAAAAGTGCATATTCAGATCGAACAATTAAAATCTCACGCTACGTGGACGGTCAACACCAACAAAGGAAAATTGTCCATTCAACAATCTCAGATCGTTTCTTTTTCCACGGACACGTACGACCGCAGAGACAAATTATTGTTGCTGGAAAACGGGGATCAATTGGTGGTAAAAAACAAATCGTTCGATCAGCTGCTCCAGGAATTGGATGCCGTTTCTTTCGTCCGTATTTCAAAGTCTGAATTGATTTCTACCGATTTCATCCAGGGCTACCAGGGTGATTTTGTCATCAGCAAACTGCGAAATGAAGAAGGAAAATACGTAGAGTTTAACCTGAGTGAAAACTACCGGAAATCCTTTCTCGAAGCGTTTCAACAACAGTAGCTCTCAAGTTAGTACAATAAAAAGGCGTTTCAGTACATTCTTAAAAGAAGTACTTTTCCTTCCTGACAGACAAATTTATTTTTGCCTAAAAATTTCAGGATATGCGCAATCTCAAAAATCTGTTGTTTTACATTCTAACCATTGGTGGTTTCGCTACTTTGATCTTTGGAGTCATCGCTTCTGGAGGAGCTTTGGAAAAAGGAAAAGTAACCACGTTCAAACCGGAAGTAACCGCTTCTACCTGGCAACAATTTACCGAAACGTATTATCACAACCTGACGCATCCACTAGCAATTTTACTTTTGCAAATCGTCACAATCATAGTTGTAGCGCGGATTTTCGGGTTTTTCTGTAAAAAGATCGGTCAGCCCTCAGTTATCGGAGAAATCATTGCCGGAATTTTCCTCGGACCATCTTTTATCGGAATGTACTTCCCGGAATTTTCACATTTCGTGTTCCCGGAAAAATCAATGGACAACCTGAAATTCCTGAGTCAGATCGGTCTGATTCTGTTCATGTTTGTGGTTGGAATGGAACTGGAGCTCAAAACCCTTAGAAATAAAGCGAATGATGCCGTTGTAATCAGTCACGCAAGCATTATTTTCCCGTTCTCCCTGGGAGTAGGTCTGGCTTACCTGATCTACTCGGAATTCGCTCCTGATAATGTAAACTTCCTTTCTTTCTCGTTATTCATCGGAATTTCTATGAGTATTACTGCTTTCCCGGTACTTGCACGGATTGTTCAGGAACGAGGTTTGAGTAAAACAAAACTGGGCTCTATCGTGATTACTTGTGCAGCGGCGGATGATATTACCGCATGGTGCATTTTGGCAGCCGTGATCGCGATTGTAAAAGCAGGCTCTGTTTTGAGTTCGATCTACATTATTTTCATGGCAATTGCTTATGTGCTTATCATGCTGAAGTTTGTTCAGCCTTTCTTAAAAAGATTGGGGGATAAATATTCCAACAAGGAAAGTCTGAGCAAACCGGTTGTGGCGATCTTCTTCATTACGTTATTGATATCTGCATTTACGACGGAAGTAATCGGAATACATGCCTTGTTCGGAGCATTTTTGGCGGGAGTAATCATGCCTTCCAACATGAATTTCAGAACGATTTTCATTGAAAAAATAGAAGATGTTTCGGTGCTTTTACTGCTTCCGCTTTTCTTTGTATTTACCGGATTAAGAACACAAATCGGATTGTTGAACGACTGGCATTTGTGGTCCATTGCACTTTTGATCATTGCAGTAGCAACAACCGGAAAGTTCCTTGGATCGGCACTTGCAGCCAAATTCGTAGGACAAAACTGGAGAGACAGCCTGATCATCGGTGCGCTGATGAACACCCGCGGCTTGATGGAACTCATTGTACTGAATATCGGGTACGACCTGGGGGTTCTTTCAGATGAAATCTTTGCGATGCTCGTTATTATGGCCTTGATCACCACATTTATGACCGGTCCGCTGCTCGATCTCATCAATCGCTTTATGCCTGAGAAGAAAACGGAAGAACAAATCAACAGCACGCAGGAATTGTCAACCAAGTATTCTATTTTACTGTCATTCGGAAGCCCGGAAAGAGGCCGTACATTGCTTCGCCTGGCAAACAGCTTCATCCGCAAATCACCGGAAAATGCAAACATCACCGCATTGCACGTTTCATTGAGTAATGATCTGAACCAGTTCAATGCTGAAGAATATGAACGTGAAAGCTTTGCACCCATCAGCGAAGAATCTAAAGAATTGCGCATTCCGGTTGTTACCTTGTTCAAACCGACTGTGGATATTGACAAGGAAATTACGGACACATCCAACGCAGGGAATTTCGATTTGTTATTGATCGGAATCGGAAGATCGGTTTTCGAAGGATCACTTTTGGGCAGAATTCTCGGATTCACAACCAAACTGATCAATCCGGAGCGTTTGTATGAAACCATTACGGGGAAAGAGCCGCTTTTCGAAAACACCATTTTTGATGAGCGTACACGTCAATTGATTAAAAACGCCAAGCTTCCGGTAGGAATTGTGATCGACAAAAACCTGGAAAAAGTAGAAAATGTGTTTCTACCTATTTTCTCCATCCACGATAGTTTCTTGTTGGTTTATGCTCAAAAACTCATCCATCACAGCAATGCGCGCGTGGTCATCATTGATTCTTCGGGGATCGTAAAAACGCACCCTGAGTTAAAAGAGTCTATCCGCATGATCGAACAAGTTGCTCCCAATCATATTTCTTTGCAAACAGAACCGCGTTTGGACAAAGATTTTATGAGTCAGCAGGATTTGATGCTTATCAGTCACGACAGCTGGAAAAAAGCAGTTGAAACGCAAAGCTTGTGGCTAACGAACACCCCTTCAGTACTTATTCTAAAACCTTAGTTTGGTGATTCAAAACAAGTAATATTAGAGGAAATACGCAGTTTTCAATTTATTTGGAATAAGGCTGAAGGGGAATTTTAAGATGGTAATCGACCATAAAAAAAGTCCTGACGATCATGTCAGGACTTTTTCAATTTCTATATCCGGAGACTCTTATCTCTTGAAACCGTTGGTATAATCGTTCAATTCTTCGATGCTTGATTCAAATTTGAAAGCATCATTTAACTGGTAATAATTCCCGATATCGTAGGTATAACCGTAAGCGTATTTCGCCAATTCCAAACGGGTGTCTTCAAAATTGAACAACGTCATCAAACGTTTTACCTGACTGCTTTTCATGCAATTGGTATTGATGACTTGTTTCGCCATTGTCAGTTTGGAATCGTCAAATCCTTTTGATTCGATTGACTGAACCACTTGATTGAAACGCGTTTCATCCATCGGATAACCGTTACATCCAACATTTCCTGTATATCCCGGCATGACATACCCAGTTTGAACCGTTCCGACATTGGTATTGGTGTTTGTGGAAGTAGTCGTTGTGGAATACGTCGTAGTTGTGCTTTGAGAATTGGTATTCATTCCGTTTTCACTCACCTGGATATTCATATTGATGTTTCCACCACCGTTCCCCGGATCAGTTACATTGACTCCCATATTGATTCCACCTGTGTTAGCAGGATTCGTTGTTGTAGTTGTTGAACTGGAAATAACTGTTGTTTGAGTAACGGTTGGAGGTGTTGTATGATAAACAATCACCTGCTGGTTTGCCGCAGGGCGCGGAGCTTGCGCAATCGGAACGTCGCTCATCCATCTCAAAACGATTTCCCCTTTGTTGGTGCTTTTAATTGCATACGTTGTTTCTGTCCCCTGTTCAAAATTGATGGTTTTATCAATATCAGGAGTTGATCCATCTGCAAATTTCACTTTTACTTTGTAAAAAGGCTGAATCAGATTCGTAACTCTCACATTCGTTTCCGGATTCGCATTTTGTTGAATTCCATTCAAAATGATATAGAATTGTTGTCCCTGCTCAGAAAAGAAAACCAGGTTGCTGTTCTGTTGTGCAAGCGTTAACTGAGAGATCAATAGCAGGGCAAAAAAGGTAAAGAAATGTTTCATACAATTAAGTTTTAATTTAAGGCGGATTTCAAAAACGATGCCAAAAGCACATTTTCAATTCCGGAAGTTGCTTTAACCGGTCGCAAAGATAATAAAACGCACTTGTTCCAAAGGAGAATATTTATTCACACCGGAGGACATTCCATCCTGTTTGCATCATCCGGAAAAAAATTTCCGGGTCTTTTTTTAAACGATTGTAGAGTCTTGGTCAAAAATGCGATTAATTTTGTCGGAATTAAATCCAGAAAATATGGCGGGTTTGTTCGAACAATTCTCCAGAGAATTTCAACGTTTGATTGGTGAATTCAAATTGCCGCTTGAGAATCCTATCCTTACTTTTTCACTGCTTCTGCTCATTATTTTGTTCTCTCCGATTATTCTCAGAAAGGTCAAAATCCCGGCACTGATCGGCTTGATTATTTCAGGAGTCATCATCGGACCAAACGGATTTCAGCTCATTTCGGAGGCCAATATGAAGACCGGATTTGTGAACATGTTTGCCAAAATCGGCTTATTATACATCATGTTCATGGCCGGTTTGGAACTCGATATGCAGGAGTTCAGACGTTACCGGAACAAATCACTGACTTTCGGAGCACTGACCTTTTTCATTCCGCTTTTGTTGGGATATCCGACTTGCCGGTATGCTTTGGGACTCAGTGAAATTGCCAGTTTGCTGACTGCAAGTATGTTTGCGACCCATACGCTGGTGGCCTACCCGATCGTTTCCAAGTTCGGAATTTCCAAAATGGAGGCGGTTGCCATTGCTGTTGGCGGAACGATTCTGACCGATACGGCCGTTTTGATTATTCTCGCGGTGATTTCGGGCTCCGACAACGGAGTGATCAATACCGGAGTTTTAGCACATTTAGCCATCACCCTTTCGATTTTCAGCTTGATTATGTTTTGGGGAGTTCCCAAAATTTCCAGGTGGTTTTTCAGTAAACTGGAATCCGAAAAATCGTCGCAGTTCATTTACGTACTTTCCGTTTTGTTCTTCGCAGCGTTTTTAGCTGAAGTAGCGGGAATCGAAGCCATTATCGGGGCTTTCGTTGCAGGTTTGGTCATGAATCGATTGGTTCCTCACTCTTCTACCCTGATGAACCGGATTGAGTTTATGGGAAATGCCTTGTTCATTCCTTTCTTCCTGATTTCCATCGGGATGGTGGTCAATGTAAAAGCGTTGGCGAACGAACCGTGGGCCTGGGCTATTGCCGGAATTTTGAGCACCTTCGCTATTTTCAGCAAGTTTTTGGCGGCATGGATTACCCAATTGATCTTCAAATTAAGCAGACCGGAAAGACAAGTCATTTTCGGTTTAAGTACGGCTCATGCGGCTGCAACGTTGGCGGTGATCAACGTGGGCTATACGATGGGCATTCTGAATATTGAGATTGTCAACGGAACAGTGATCCTGATTCTGATTACCAGCATGACCGCTTCATTCGTAACGGAAAATGCCGGTAAAAAACTACGCATCGCGCAAACGAAAAACGAACCTCTGGAAGGTCCTTCGATGCGCAGTCAGCACGTTTTGGTGGCTGCCAATGAATTAAAAGGAAACGAACCGCTGCTTGATTTTTCGGTACTGATCACGGATAAATCGGTGATGAATCCCATTTCCGTTGTTAGTGTCCTGGAAAATGACGAGGAAGCAGAAATGCGGATCCGTCGTTCGAGAAAACACATTGATGATTTCATTACGCATTACAGCAGCGGAGAGATCAATGTGCATGCCATGGCAACGATTGATCACAATTTATCAAGCGGAATTGCCCGTGTTTCAAAAGAATTGGTTGCCGACATCGTTCTGATCAATGACAATTCGAAGATCAATTTCCTGAATCGTTTGATTGGTGACGACAGGGAGCATTTATTGAATGTCTGCGAAAAAACGGTTTTCTTCTGCCGGTTCAATCATGCTTTTTCCAGTTACCGGAAAATCTCGGTTGTCTGTCCGGTTTATGCCGAATTGGAACAGGATTGCAAGCAGTGGCTGGAACGCGTGATGCGGATTGCCAAAGAATTGAATCTCGACATTGATGTGTACAGTACGCGCGAAACCTTTGAAAAATTCAAGGCTTACCGCACGCACCGGAAGTTCAGCGCGGATCTGACTCATTACCCGATTGAATCTCCGGAAGATGCTTTACCGCAGATTATCGGTTTCAATGAGCACCAGTTGTTGATTTCCGTTTTTGCCCGTTCCGGATCGGTTTCTGCTTTCCCGGGAATGGAATATTTGCCTCAGCGCATTGAGAAAGAGAATCCGAAACTCGATCGCATTTTTGTGTATCCTTCGCAAAGCTTGTCTGATTTGTCCTACGCGGCTTACGACGATATGACCGGAAGCCCGCTGGCAGCAGGTGTTGAAACGATTCAGCGTTTGTCTAAAGAGGTGGGTGGAATGTTTAAGAAGAATGAGGAGTAAGCGTTTTTACTTATATTGGTAAAACTAAATCACCTTTTATGATTCGCATTCCTTTTTCGGCACTTATTTGCTCCCTTATTCTAAGTGCCTGTAACCAGAATAACAAACACCCGAACTTTCAGCAAACGGAAAAACCAACTCCATTTCCCAAAGTATTTGATACTCTCGGGTTAGAAGTAGTTTACCAAATTTTCAGAGAAAAAGCCCCCACATGGCAGTCTACAGGAGAGTATCACTTCAATTATATCGGAAAATATAAAGACACTATTTACACTAGCTTTATCATCTTCAACCATATACCGCTTGAAGTTTTTTCAGACGATGTTAAAGGCAAAAAACAAGAAGTAATTAATCCCCATGAACCATTCCAGAAATATCATATTGAATGGGGTAGAAAAAGTCATTATCACTATTCGGATTCCGTCAACATTGAAATCCAGGTAAATACATCCAGAAAAGTAGCCGATTCTTATCCTGTTATGTTAACAAATAAAGATTCTGAACCTATTTTAATTGGATACGGAGAAATTCTTCCTCTCATCATGGAAGCAAAAGATAAAAAAGGGAATTGGCGACCAATAGAACAAAGATTTACTTATGGCTGTGGAAATGGTGTTGGCAAGATCATTTTACCACCCAATGAAATTGTGATTACACTCGCTTCTATTTTCAAAGGGAATTACAAAACACAGCTAAGATTGAAATATGGCAAGAATTATTCTAAACCTTTTGATGGAAGCATTCGGCATTCACAATTTGAGTATGAAAAACCGAATTATCATTGATACCCCTCTTTTGAAAATCTGACTATTTTTCATCTGTTAAAATCAAATCCGCCAATTTCTTCGGAGCCACATTCAGATAGGATGTTTTGACGATATCTTTCAGGAAATCCGCATCTACTTTTTCGAAATAAACCCGTGTCCAGCCTTGCAATCCCCACTTGTTGGGAACCGGATGACAAGCGCTTTCGTCCCATTTGCAAAAGACGGATTGCTGCAAACCGGTGAGTTTCACGACGAAGAATTCTTCTTTTTCACTCACGGTTGCTACGATTTTCTTCTTTACCCGGTATGAGCGTTTTTCGAAATGGGGTTTTTCGGTCACTTCGGGAAGTGACAGGATGTAATCGTGTAAAAGGGAGGAACTGTTCATACAGCATGCTTTAGGCTAAAATAATGCTTTTTATTCTGTCGAAAAAGCATCGATAAATCTGTCATGTCGTTCTCGATACTCCCGACGAAGGTCGGGAACTCGAACCGACATGGTTGGAATAATTCGAACATGCAAACAAAATCATCAGGACGAATTCTAAAGGAACCTCTTTTATGTCTCATCTAGTGCGCTGAGGAACGAAACGAGTATCGAGATATAGACATAAAAAAAGAAATAGTATGTTTACAGGAATTACGATTAACTTCTATCTATGGCTATCATTCTAAACCTCATTGCTTTCGCCGCATGTCTGATCTGGTTTCACAAGATCATGAACGCACCGAAGCACAAATTACTCATTCCGGTTGTTTTGGTTTATCTGGGGAGTGTGATTCTGAGTTTTTTTATTGCTCTGGCTGTTCAGCACGATTTCCTGGACGGAGTCATTCATCTTATGGTATGTGCCGTTTCGATCTTGGTATTCTGGGTCTGGACTACGATTATTATTATCATAAAACACAACAAAAACGGACAAACAAAATACATTGGAGTTGATTTGATCCAGACGAGCGCTCTTTTGATTATACCGCTGTTCATTCTATTCCTGGTTACCAACCTGAGCTTTAAAATTGGCGGATAACAAAAAAGGTTGTCTCCGCAGAAACAACCTTTTTTGTTCATTATCGACAACTTGTTAATGGCCGCCGTGCCCTTCCATTCCGTTTGGTTTGCAGCAAGCCGGTAGTTTATCAAATGCCGCCTGATCTGCTTTTACCTCATCTGCCTGATAACCTAACAGGCTGATTTGTTTCTTAATCTCGTCCAAAGAAATCACATCATTTTTGAATTTCACAGTCAATTTTCGCGAAGGCACATCTAATTCTGCGAATTTTACGCCTTTGGTATAATTCAAAGCGCCTTCGATGCGTTCTTTACATTCATCGCATTCGGCACTTGTCTGAATGATGACTGTTTCTGTTTTTCCTGTCGGCTTCTGACTGAAACCAAAATTACTTACTAACAGAACTACAAATAATAATAAACTGTTTTTCATAGGTTTGTATTTTAATTTTAAATTTTTGTCTATCAGCCGCAGCTGGTGTTCATCGAACGCAATGCGCTTACTTTTTTTCTACTTTTCGTTTTATTTCATATCTGAATCCGGCATAAATAACCGTTCCCATTACCGGCGCCCAAACGCGTGTTGCATCGAACGTCGGATCGTACGGATTGTTTGCACTGATGATCGGGTTCTTTTGTTTGAAGTTAAACAAATTTTCTCCTCCCACATATACATCCCAACGTTTGAAATGACGTGTAATCTGTGCTAATCCAACCGGAACTACTTTGCTTTTTTCATTGGTTAAACGCGTTCCGTCGGGCAATGTCACATCGGGCAAACGCATCCTGCTGTATACAGAAATCGTACCATCAATCTCCCATTTTTTGTTTCTGCTCGCAAAAGCCACATTAAACAATCCGCGGTGTTGCGGAACCATTACTTGCTGACGCAGGCTTCCTGCATAATCTGCTTTTACTTCCAGGTATTTGTAGGCGAAACGGAACGTAATGGATTTCCACGGCATAAAACTCAATTCTGTCTGGAAGGTGCTGCTTCGGGAGACATTGGATTGAAAACCGAAGAAGATCGAATCGGTTGACTGCTCACGGTCGATGATGAATTGCTTGTTGAAACGCGCATGGTAGAAATCTGCGGAAATGCTCGCCGCCCTGTTCCACCATCTCATGTTCCGGATCACCGAAATTCCGGAATTCCAAACTTCTTCCTGTTCGTTACTTGCATTTACCACCCAGGTTTTTGAAGTTGCCAGTAAGGAAGAGTTGTCCATAATGATGGTTGGCAATCTCCATGCTTTACCTGTTGTTACGCGAATATCCGTGTATTCATCCAAGGCAAATTTCGCATGGATACGCGGAGAAAACTGGAATTTTTCTTTCTGATTTTTGAATGCCGTTTGGTAATCGGCACGCATTCCTGCAACCAGGACCAAACGTGTTCCGGTGTACGTGTATTCAAAAAATGCTCCCGGCGTAATGACATTGCGATCGAAATTGGCAGAATCCAGGTGTTGTTTCAAATCCTGACCTACAGCAGATAGCCCTACTTTGTATTTGTGAGCTGTTGTTCCGATGATCCCGTCAAAAATCGCATTGACATAACCACGTAATTCTCTTCCTCCGAAGTTTCTCAGCCCATATAAACCGTCCGACTGATGGTATTTGAACTGGTACACAATTCCCAAACTGTGATACGGTTTGTTCGGGAACAAGAATCCTGTTTTTGCAAAGAATTCCGCATGCTGATTGGTTGTTTCCGCTTTGTAGCGGTTGGCAATTCCATATAATTGTCCACCCAATCGCTGGTCGTAATAGGCATTCACTCCGAAACGGGTTTCAAATTTTTTCCCGTTGTATTCCCAGCGGTTCATAAATGCTCCGGATTTACTCAGGGGAGAATCGCGGAAACCGTCTTTGTTCATGTCCCATTCGCTTTGCAAGGTTGAAACATGCGCAAAGGTTCCGGTACTCCACTTATCGTTGATGATTTGTCCGCCGTGAACATTTAGCTCGGCTCTTCCCAATGTGTTTCCGTAACCGTTTACGAATAAACGCTGCATGGTTTTGGGCTTCCGAAATTCCACATTGATCAAACCTGCCATGGATTCGTAACCGTTCACTACGGAACCTGTTCCTTTGGTAATCTGAATGGATTCGACCCAGGTTCCGGAAACGGAATTCAGTCCGAAGCTGCTTTCCAAACCGGTCAGAAACGGAATGTTCTCCATTTGCAATTGGGTATATACGCCGTCTAATCCTAACAACTGGATTTTTTTCGCTCCTGAAACGGCATCCGTGAAGTTCACATCGACTGTTGCATTGGTTTCGAAGGATTCCGATAAGTTACAGCATGCTGCTTTTTTCAATTCCCCTTCGCCAAGGTTTTCAACCTGGAGCGGATTGAGGCGGGAAAAGGTTTTGGAATCCTGTTTGAATTCCACTACTACCTCATCCAACTCCCCTATTTCGAAAAGGAAGATTTCCAAGCCTCCGAAACGGTCGTCTTTTGTAACCGTAACAGAATCGCTTTCATAACCGGGTGCGGAAATCACCAGGACGTCCGGCAGATCTTTAGGCAGTATGAGTTCAAAACGTCCGTTCTCTCCAGTGTAGACTTGCGTTTGAGCTTTTCTTAATGTAATTTTTGCTTGTTTAAGTGGTGCTTTTCCGCCGTTCTTTATTCCGAATACGATTCCCTGCAATTGGGAATGACTGAAAGAAACAACAAACAGGAAAAAACCGAATAGAATGTATCTCATTGTTTTTAACGTTTAATTCAACTTTACTTTTGTTTTTGTTCAAAAGCAAGTTTCTATAAACGCCAGATACACAATTGAGTTAATCGTTCGAGGACAGTGAGAGTGGGCGGATCGGAACCTGAAAAAAGTTCGTGATCTTCGTCTGTCCAAACCGTTTCAAAGGGATTGAAAAAAGCCAGGATTGAAAGTTCTTCAAATGCATCTGCAAAAATCGGATGCATATTTTGAAAGAAGAAAAAGGAGAACTGCCAGCTGGAAACCTCGTCCACGCAACAATGTCCGTCTACACTTTCCTGATCATCAGCCACCACTTTATCTGCCGAACAGCAAGACGGTGTTTCAACCTTTTCGTGTTCCTGAGCACACTCGTGTGTGGGCACCAGGATGGATTTATGAACCAAATTTTCGCTCAGGCAAGTATGCTGATAGAAGGGAATACCGATGGTTCCCATCAGTACAACGATTATCATTCCTATTTGCAGCATTCGCTTCATACGGAATCAAAAGTACAAAAAAAGAAGTTTGAGCAAATTCATAAAAAACATTTATCTTGAAATGCCAACGGATTAAACTTCGTACTTTTGTTATCCGGAGATTCAGCATGAAGACAACAAGAAACACAGCTGCACGAAGTGCAATTTTAGAATTAATCAACGATTCGAATGTAGCGTTGTCTCAACCTGCTATTCAGCATAAATTGAACGGGTTATGTGACCGCGTGACGATTTACAGGGTTCTGGAACGATTACTGGACGACGGATTGATTCACAAGATTGTGAATGTGAACGGGGTGGTGAATTATGCGGCTTGCAATTCCTGCAATCACAATCATGAGCACGACCACGAACACATTCATTTCAGTTGCCGCATTTGCAGTGAATTGACTTGTCTGGACCACGTGATTCCTTCTTTTTCTCTTCCCGCTGGTTTTCAGGCTGAAGAAACGTTTTTTACGATCTCGGGCATTTGTAAAAACTGTCAAGATTCCAAAGCATGAGTGTGAACCACGAAAAAGCTGAAAGAACTGCGTGGTACAGTTTAATCGGAAATTTCCTGATGGCCATTGTAAAAGCGGTGGTCGGATATTTCGGAAATTCCTACGCTTTGATTGCGGATGCAATTGAATCTACCGGCGATGTTTTTGCTTCGGCTCTGGTGATCATTGGTTTTCGCTACGCCAAACGCCCACCGGATGAAAATCATCCTTACGGTCACGGAAAGGTTGAACCGCTCATTACGTTTGTTGTGGTCGGATTCCTGGTTGCTTCTGCTACGTTGATCATTATTGAAAGTATTCACAATATTCAACTACCGCATAAAGCTCCGAAACCTTATACCTTGTGGTTCATCGGAGGAATTATCCTCGTCAAGGAATTGTTTTTTCGCTTTGTTTCCAAATCTGGTAAAGAAGTCGGAAGCACCTCTTTGCAAGCCGATGCCTGGCATCACCGAAGTGACGCCATTACTTCCGCCTGTGCTTTTGTGGGAATTGCGATTGCAGTTTATATGGGCGATACCTGGGCGCAAGCCGACGATTGGGCTGCTTTGATTGCTTCGTTCATCATTTTGTTCAATGCTTACAAGATTTTCCGGCCTGCTTTGGGTGAAATCATGGATGAACACCGCTACGATGATTTCATTGCAATTATTCGTGAGAAAGCCATGGAAGTAGCAGGAATTCACACCACCGAGAAATGCTGGGTCCGGAAATCCGGAATGCGTTATTGGGTGGATCTGCACATTCATGTTGACGGGAATTTAAGTGTCCATGAAGGCCATACCATTGCTCACAACCTGAAAGAGCATCTGATGGAGGTTTTACCTGAAATTGAAGATGTATTGGTTCATGTGGAGCCAGCTGAATAATTGAGAATTGAAAATGTAAAATTGAAAAGAACTCATTATTCAGTTCTTCATGGTTCGGTGCTTTAAGTAAAAAACCATTGTCCGGAAACTTTTCGAATAGTTGTTAATTGCTTTTCAATTTTCAATTCTACATTTTCAATTTGCTGTATCTTTGTACAAATAAAATTGACAAACATCATGACATCAGTTCCAGTTACAGTATATGTTGAAATGACTCCCAATCCGAACACGATGAAATTCGTCGCGAACAAGTATTTATTGATTAACGGAGAGTCTGTAGAATTTCATTCAGGAGCAGATGCAAAAGGTTACTCGCCTCTTGCAGAAGCATTGTTCCACTTCCCTTTCGTAAAAACCGTTTTTATCACTGCAAACTTTGTTACTATCGCGAAAAACGATACCATTTCCTGGGATTTCGTGACCATGGAGTTGCGTGAATTCGTGAAGAACTGGATTGTCGAAGGAAAAGACATTTTGATTCAAATGCCTGTTGCGAAGCCAAAAGTTTCGGACGATGAAAATGCAAAACCGGCAAAAGAATATGCTCCGTCTGAATACGATGACGCAATTCGTTCGTTGTTGGATGAATATGTTCGTCCGGCTGTTGAAGGTGACGGCGGCGCGATTGATTTCGTAGGTTTTGAAGAAGGAACTGTTACGGTTGCTCTTCGTGGTGCTTGTTCGGGTTGTCCTTCCAGTACGGCTACTTTGAAAGGCGGAATTGAGAATTTATTGAAACAGCATTTACCGGATGTAAAGGAGGTCGTTGCAGAGTCTTTGTAATTGATATAAATCATTCAAAAATAGAGGAACAGGGACGCGGTATATCGCGTCCCTGTTCTTTTTATAGCACTACACTCTTTTTACCACCCCTTCTTTTTTATCCAGTTCATTCAGACGTAATTCCGCAATATTACGTCCACGAAAGATTCAATTCATATTTCGTCGGAAACCTTAGAAACACCATCTCAGCTCAGTTTTCAGCTATTGAAGCAAACCGGTACGCTCCAAACCCCGGACGTAATATTGCGGAATTACATTCAACTGAAAACAAACACATTAACTGCTGCCCCATTTTTTTTCAATCATTTTTATGGAATCTCATCCTTCCCCACATCTCTATAGAAATCAATTAAAAATTCAATCATGAAAGCAATCACATTTATCGCAGCGTTGTTTCTGACAGGAATGACTTTCGCACAAAATACGTTCGGCGATATCATCGGAACGTTTGTAACTCCTGATAAAAAAGAAGGTGTCTTCGGAGCTTATGTCGTAACCAACAGAGGCGACCAGGTTTTTAAGGCTGTAACAAACGAAGACGGAAGATTCCGGATCTCAGCAGTTCCAGCTGGCTCATACAAAGTATATTTCATTATTGACGGCGATACAACTTACGCTCCCGAAATGGTAGAAGTTTCCCCGGACGGATATGGAAACACCGGAATTGTTGCCCAGGCAAATGTCAATGAACTCGAAACTTTCGAAGTCGTTGCTGGCCCGCCTAGTTTGAGATTAGGAGTAACTCCGGAAGTAAAACTAACAGCAAAAGACATCAAGCACATGCCGGTTAAATTCGACGCAAAAAAGATGGTTACTGCCATTTCTTCCGATGTGAAACTTTCCGACGACGGAGAATTGATGTTCAGAGGTGCACGAAAAGGCGATGTGATCAACTACATCGACGGGGTGAAAATGAATGATGTTCAAAACGTGCCGAGCGCTGCTTTGGGTTACATCATGGTTTACTCAGGGGCAATTCCTGCAAAATACGGAGATACTACCGGCGGAGTGGTTGTAATGGAGACTTTGAGCTACTTCGACTTACTTCGCGAATACAATAATAGACCGTAAAGACCACCCTTTACAAAACAAAGCCGGGATGAAAAAATTTTTACCCCGGCTTTTCTGTTTTATTTCTATTTCGGAAAGAATTCCGGGCTTGACTCCTGCATCGGAGACATGTATTTCTTCAAATTCTGTTCGTCGTGCTGGTTCAGGATCATCAGCATATTATCTGATTCCACCACAATGTAATTCTGCAAGCCCTGGATCAATGCCAGTTTATTACTCGGAAGGTTCACGATACAATTTTCGGAGTTGATCATATGCACATGATCGCCGATTACCGCATTTCCGTTGTAATCCTTTTCCAAATGCGTGTATAAACTTCCCCAGGTTCCCAAATCCGACCAATCGAAATTGGATAACACCACGTCTACGTTCTTTGCATTTTCCATTACGGCAAAGTCAATCGAAATATCTTCGCATGCTGAAAAAGAAGCATTCACGTAAGCTTGTTCCTGCGGCGTATTGTATTTCTCCGACTGGTCTGTAAACAAATGATACAGTTCCGGCTTGAATTTCTCCAACGCATTCAAAATCGTTTTTGCGCGCCAGATGAAAATACCGGAATTCCAATAGTAATTTCCGCTTCGCAAAAAGATCTCGGCCAATTCACGATTCGGCTTTTCCGTAAAGTGCTTCACATCTTTCACTTGTCCGGGAAGAATATCCCCGTCTTCAACGAATTCAATGTACCCGTAACCGGTATCAGGGCGAGTCGGTTTGATTCCCAAAGTTACCAGGCGGTCTTCCTTATTTGCAGTAGAGATCGCAGTATTTACAATCTCTGTGAATTTATCTTCTTTTAAGATCAGGTGATCTGAAGGTGCTACGATCAATGTTGCATCCGGATTGATCGAATGAATTTTCGCAGCTGCGTAAGTAATACAAGGAGCTGTATTTTTTCTTTCCGGCTCGGTCAGAATCTGACCGGCAGTCAATTCCGGAAGCTGCTCTTTTACCAACGAAGCGTAATGTGCATTGGTAACGATGTAAATATTCTCAGCCGGGGCAATGTGTAACAAACGTTCGAAAGTCATGCGCAATAAGGATTTCCCAATCCCCAACACATCTAAAAATTGCTTCGGACGCTGAGCAGTTGACATGGGCCAGAACCGGCTTCCGATTCCTCCGGCCATGATCACACAATAATTATTTTTCATGGTTGTTTTCTAAAAGTTGAACTGTTGCAAGCGAATGAATTAAAAACTGGCGTTTCGAAGGTACTTCCGTACATAAAAAACGAGTTCGCCTCAACTCTCCTTTCACAAAGGTTTTTCCTTGCAAAACAAAAGTAGCATTTTTTGGAATTTCCTCTAATATAATCTCCCCTCCTTCCCGTTTGTCGTATTGCCGCAACACACGCGAAAGCTGCGTATCTGTGCAGGAAGAAGCTTTCATATTCGTTAAACTGGTCATCAGTGCTACTTCAATGTCTTTCGGCAATAACCCGGTTTGAATTGCGGGCCACAATAATTTCCGGAATTCAGCTTTCCATTCTTCGCCATGCGGCTTGATCCGGAACCCAAATTGAACATACACCCGCAGGTGTGCAAATTCATGCAGCGTGGTAATTAGAAAATTGTAAGGATTCAGGTTTCCGTTGACCGAAATACGGTGAAACGTTTCTCCCTGCTGCGGCGCACGGTAATCTCCTAATTTGGTCGCTCTCGGATTCGTGATTGCAAACCGAACCGGATGACTCAACAGCAAATCCGCTACCATCGACTCGAAACCGGCCGGCAAGTAAGCTTTCAACTGCTGTTCGTATTTTTCCTTTTTTGTCAAATTCAATTCCAATGGTACAAAAGTAACCCGATTTTATGTTTCGAAATACCAGCAGATTCAACAAGTTATCAATCAGACGCAGTGAATAATCCTGGTTAAGGTATTCTTGAAAAGGGAAAAGTGTGAAGATGTAACGGACTTGATAAGTGTTTATTCATAATTAGCAATTCATAAACTAGCAAGGATCCCTTTTCACTTTTACATTTTGAATTTTGAATTCCTCTATTCATATTTTTTTAACTTTATATCCGAAATGGCGATTATACAAAACATTGGTAAGTATTTCATGATGTTATACATTGTGTTTTCGAAACCAGAGAAATGGAGAATATTCCGTAAGCGTTTTTTTGAGGAAATGGAACTGATTGGGGTTAAGTCGATTCCGATTGTTGCATTGATGTCTGCCTTTATGGGAGCAGTTATTGCTTTGCAGACCGCTTCGAACATGGATAATCCATTGCTTCCTTCCTACACGATCGGTTACATTACGCGTTCTTCAACTATCCTGGAATTTTCACCGACTATTATTTCCCTGATTTTAGCAGGAAAAGTAGGTTCCAATATTGCTTCGGAAGTAGGAACCATGCGTGTAACGGAACAAATTGACGCATTGGAAATTATGGGGGTTAACTCTTTGAGCTACCTGGTTCTTCCGAAAGTAACTTCCGCAATGGTTTTCTTCCCGATCCTGATTATTTTCTCTATCGGATTGAGTTTGATGGGCGGATGGTTGTCTTTATTGCTTTCCGGACTTTCATCTACAGAAACCTATGTTTACGGAATCCGGTTCTTTTACAGAGACAGTGACATTGTTTACGCCTTGACAAAAACAGTGGTATTCGCATTCCTGATCACATCCATCGCATCTTACAAAGGTTACTATACAAAAGGCGGAGCTTTGGACGTAGGAAAATCTTCAACCGAAGCCGTTGTAAGTTCAAGTGTTGCCATTCTGATTGCAAATTTCTTCCTAACTCAAATGTTCTTGTTGTAATGATTGAAGTTATCCATGTCAATAAAACCTTTGGTGATAATCAGGTACTGAAAGACGTTAGCACAACCTTCGAAAAAGGAAAAGTGAACCTGATCATCGGTCAGTCCGGTCAGGGAAAATCCGTATTGGCGAAATGCATTGTGGGTCTTCACGAAGTTGATTCGGGACAAATTCTTTACAGCGGAAGGGATTTCACCAAGCTGGATCGTTTGCAGCGAAAAGAAATTCGCCAGGAAATCGGAATGTTATTCCAGGGTTCAGCACTTTTTGATTCGATGACGGTGGAACAAAATATCATGTTCCCTTTAACGATGTTTACCAAAATGAGCCGGAAAGAAATGCTCGACCGTGTGAACTTTTGTTTGGAGCGCGTAAATCTTGCCGGGAGAAATAAATTGTTTCCTGCGGAATGTTCCGGAGGGATGCAGAAACGAATCGCTATTGCACGGGCTATTTCCATGAATCCGAAATACCTGTTCTGTGATGAGCCGAATTCAGGATTGGACCCGCAAACATCCATCATTATTGATAACCTGATTCGTGAGATTACCTACGAATACGAAATCACGACGATTGTCATTACCCACGACATGAACTCTGTGATTGAAATCGGCGACAATGTTGTTTTCATTAATAAAGGTCAGAACTGGTGGCAGGGCGACCGCAAATCTATCATTACGACTGACAACAAAGAAATCAATGATTTTGTGTTTGCTTCCGACTTTATGAAGGAGATTAAGGAATCGCTGAAAAACCAGTAGTAAAATTACGAGTTCCGAATTCCTAATGCCGAATTAAAAACTCAGTACTTAAGGGGAATCATTCGTAATTAATAGTAAATCTTCAAAATCATCGGTTTCGGCTCATTGTCAATAATCGGGATTAATTCTTCAAAGTAATTTTCTGCCAGCATGGCGCAACCCAAACTGTTGCAAATCGGGTAATACTGCTCTTCTTCCGGAACGCAGCCATAACGATGCAGGACGATTGCTCTTGCCAAAGCTTTGTTGTTTGATTTTTCCAATCCGAGTAATTTGTACGATTTCCCGAAACTTCCATGGTACGCATTTCCTATTTGATACATTCCCAATGAAGTCATGTAGGAGTTCGGCACATTACTGAACTGCAGGGAATCCGTTCCCTCTATTTCCGACCCGGAACCATGTGCGCATAAGCCTTTCGAAAGGATTTGGTTTGTTTTCAAATCCACCACAAAAAACCGGAAATACCTGGACGGAATTTTCATATCGACCAAAATCGCCTTCCGGGAAGAATAAGCTGTACCCTTGCTTTGAATGTATTTTTTCACGGCCTCAATCTGTTGGGGAAGCACTTTCGAAATCCGCGTCGAATCATAATCCGATTTTACGGAAACAGCTTCGAATTCAGTCATATGAACCGGTGTTTCCCGGGATTGAGTAAAGGTACAAGCTCCGCCGACGAGCATACAGATCATAACGTACAATCGGGTCATTTTTCAGTTTTTTGTTTTAATGCTAAAAAATCAATTTTGGTACAACATACAGCGAAGTGGCAAAAAGGTTCAATTGAAAATTGAAAGGGTAAAAGGTAAAAGGAATTCTTACTTTTCAATTCAGAAGCGTCGGAACAAGTTGCAAAAGTTAAAAAGCGATACTCGCGGATTGATAATCATCCATTACAAATTAGCAAATGGGTTCCACTCTTTTCAATTTTCCATTGTCACTTTTCACGTTTCAATTCCTATATTTACTAGAAATACATTTGATATGAATAAAACAACGATCGCTATTGTACTTGGAATTATTATCGGAGGGCTTTTTGTTGCTCTCGGAGACAGTTTAAGCTCATATCTTTTCCCTTTGGATAAGCCCTTTCCTACTGATCCTTCTTTGAAAGCAGCATTTATTGAAAATGATATTCCCTTCGGTTCCAAATTGGTTGTTGTGATCAATTGGGCATTCGCAGCCTTTATTGCGGCAATTGTCAGTACGTTCATTTCCGGCAGAACTTCTTTCAAGCCTATGTTCGCTACCATCGTTGTATTGAATGTATTGGCTTTGATTCAAACAGTACTGTCTCATTATCCGAACTGGATGCTGGTTAGCTGCCTGTTTACGTTTATTCCGGTCGGATTTATAGCTTATTTCCTGATTCGAAAAAAGAAAACAGATGAAGCAGCTTGATGACAGAATTACGGCTTATATTTCAAATTCTGCCGACTTTGCGCAGCCCATTCTGACTCAATTGCGGGAAACCATTCATGCGTTTTGCCCGGAAGTGGAAGAAGGCTGGAAATGGAGTTTTCCGCATTTTATGTATCGCGGGAAAATCCTGTGTAGCATGGCTTCATTCAAGAATCATTGTGCCTTTGGTTTTTGGCTGCAATCCGAAATGAGTGATCCTTACGGGATTTTCAAACGCGCAGAAGAAGGTGGTATGGGAAGTTTGGGAAAAATCACTGCGCTTTCCGATCTGCCCGGCCGTGATCAGCTCGGAGCCGGCATTGTGGAAGCCATGCATTTAATCGGGCAAGGAGTCAAACCGCGTGCAAGGGCTCCGAAAACAGACAAATCTGTGTTGGAGGTTCCGGCAGAATTGCAGGCAGTACTGGATAAAAATCCGCAGGCAAAAAGGGTTTTCGAAGGGTTTCCTCCATCTCACAAAAAGGAATACATTGTCTGGATTGCGGAGGCAAAAAGAGCGGAAACCAGGCAGAGAAGATTGGAACAAATGCTTGAAAACCTGAAAGAAGGCAAGTCAAAAGAGTGGAAATACGGACGTTAACCGATTTTCGTCCACCGTTGACCGATTTTGAGTGGTGAACTCTTCTTCCTTCTTCTACCTTTGCTTTGTAAATGGTTCAGATTATGGAAACAGATAACATGAATATCCGCACGGAAATCGAACACGAAATTCTAAAAGCTCAAAAAAGTCATCGTCGCGGAAAAATAGCAGGAGGTTTAGCCATTGTATTCTTTGGCGTTGTTTACCTCTTAAAACAATTGGAATATAAAATTCCGGATTATCTATTAAGCTGGCAAATGATCCTCATCGTCATCGGGATCGTGGTGCTTATCAAACACAAATTCAGAAAGTTTCACGGCTACGTGCTCATCCTGATTGGAAACATCTTTCTCTGGACGCAATGGTATCCGGATTTGATTGATGTAAAACTCATTCTTCCGGTTGCATTGATTATCGTTGGACTGGTCATCGTTTTCTCCAGCAGGAAATTCGGAAAACACAAAAGAAGACATCATCGTTTTACCAAGGAAAACTGGAAGCACATTCACGAAGCTCATCACAGAGGTTACGGTGCTTACAAATACAACGAAGATGATTTCATCGACAGTGTTAGTTTTTTTGGCGGGATTACCAAAACGGTTCTCAGTAAGAATTTCAAAGGAGCAGATATCGTTTCCATCTTCGGAGGAACGGATGTAAATCTTTCGCAAGCAGATTTCGAAGGCCGCGTAGTGGTTGATCTGACAACCATTTTCGGAGGAACAACATTAACCATTCCGAATAACTGGGAGGTCATTTCCGAAGTAGCAAGTGTTTTCGGGGCTTACGAAGACAAACGCCCGGTGTATCAAAGAGAATCCGGTGAACCGAACAAAGTGATCGTTTTGAGAGGAGCCTGCATTTTTGGCGGAATCGAAGTCAATAGTTTCAGCAAATAAACAATAACCAATCCATATGTTTAACAGAACAAGTACAAGGGTACAATTGCTTTTCATCGTTTGGACGGTAGTTGCTAGTCTTGTACTTTTTTGTCTGTTACTGGTCAATCATTTCCCGGCAGATATTGCATGGAAAGATGCCTTGTTTTCAGGATTGATTATTTCCATTATTTCTCAAATCCTCTACTTCATTCAAACTTATTACCACGCGAAAAGCCCGGTGAATTTTTCCAATTTCGGATTAATTCTGGCTCTCACCGCATTTTACCAGGTGTTAATCAACAGTGCTTTTAAACTGGTGTTGGGTGATGAACGCTGGAGTCAATACATTTTACCTTTTGAAAGTGCGCGTGCCTACATCGTATTTTTCATCCTGATTTCCACCAGTTTATATTGGTGGATCAATAAAAACAGGCAAATTCAATCGCAGGTTCAACAACAACTGATAGAACAGGAGCGGGCACTTACCAAAGCAGAACTGGATAATATTCACCAACAATTACAACCGCACTTTTTGTTCAACAGCCTGAATTCGATCGGAGCACTGACTGAAATAAACCCGAAGGAAGCAAACCGCATGATTTTATTATTGAGTGATTTCCTGAGAGGAACTTTGCGAAAAGATATTCAAACACTCGTTCCCTTTTCCGAGGAAATCGAACAGGTGAAACGCTACCTGGAAATCGAAAAGATCCGTTTCGGACACCGTTTGAAAACGGAATTCGACATCCGGGAAGAATGTCTTCAAACACCGGTTCCGCCACTTTTACTGCAACCTCTGATTGAAAATGCAATCAAATTCGGATTATACGGTTCAACGGAAGAAGTCACCATTTACATCGGCGTTACCCAATCCGAAAACGGCTTGCAAGTGGAAGTCCGCAATCCGTATGATCCTGATTATGTTCAGTACAAAACAGGAAAAGGATTCGGGTTAACCAGTGTTCGAAGAAGACTTTCTCTGTTATACAATCAATACGATCTGCTTACTACTGAAAAACAAGACAAGCTATTCATTACTAAAATTTTGATCCCGCAATGATTAAGGCATTTATTGTAGACGACGAACCTTTGGCGAGAGAAGTTGTCAAAAAACATTTACAGAAGTACAGCGACATTACCCTTGTTGGTGAAGCCAGTGACGGATTCGAAGCATTGAAATTAATTCCGGAATTAAAACCTGATTTATTGTTCCTGGATATCCAGATGCCGAAGATCAGCGGTTTTGAATTATTGGAATTATTGTCAGAAGCGCCATCGGTTATTTTCACGACCGCTTTTGATGAATTTGCGTTGAAAGCCTTTGAAGTGAACGCACTGGATTACCTCCTGAAACCTTTTTCGGAAGAGCGTTTTGATGCTGCAGTCAGCAAAAAACGGAATTCGGAATTAAACGGGAATTCCAAAAACGAAATTCCGCTTCAAATCATTCACGAACAAAACCGGATCGTGGTCAAAGACGGAACGGAAATTAAAATCATTCCGATCCAGGATGTCGATTACATTGAAGCATACGATGATTATGTGAAGATCTACCAGGGCAAAAAATACATTCTGAAAAAACAGACCATGAATCACTTTGAACAAGTACTTCCCAAAGACCAGTTCATTCGTATTCACCGTTCTTACATCCTGAATGTCAATCAGCTTACAAAGATCGAATCCTATGAAAAAAACAGCTATGTAGCCATTCTGAAAAGTGGTACGAGTATTCCAATTTCCCGCTCTTCCTACAGCGATCTGAAGTCTCGTTTGGGGCTTTAACAGATTCTTTTCCCTTAGTTAATATTGTCATTTTTTAGATGCTTTATGTTAATTATTAAACATGAAGCATCCTTTTTTATATTCTCTTCGTTAACTTTGATGTATTACATCTACGGCACTGATTAATTTTAGGGTCTACTACTAACAACTTGTTGCTAACGCAACGGGTGATTTTCGTGTATTGAACCAAGACAAATACGGTATTGGTTTAAACTCGAATCGTTGCTCTCTCTCCCAGACGATTTCGAAAAAACTTAAAGGTATTCCCTTCCTTTTCAGGAAGTAGATGAATATGGCTTTTGCGCTTGTTTCGCAGGGTCGTTTATTTCATTATTTCCAAAAAAAGCCAGCATGAAAAAATGTCTGCTACTACTCTTATTAACTCACTATTCTGTGATATTTGCTCAATGCGATATCAATGCTTCCGCAAGCTCCACCACCATTACCTGCGGACAACCTGTTAGCTTAACTGCATTTGGTTCTTCAACGGGGCAAATGGTTCTGAATGAAACATTCAACGGCGGAGCTTTTGGTTCCGGCTGGGGAGCAACTCCCGGATCTACCAATTTCAACAATCCCTGTTCATCAGGAGGTGTTGACGGAACTCCGCATGCCTGGATGGGAAGTACAACCAGCGTTCCACGAACACTGACTTCTGCCCCATACAATCTCACTGCTGCAACAGCAGGAGTTTCCATTTGTTTCGACCTGCTTTTTGCAGAACAGGGAGATGCTGCTCCATGTGAAGGACCGGACGAACCGGATGAAGGCGTTTATTTGCAATATTCCATCAATGGCGGAGCAACCT